>JAUXGW010000236.1 GCA_030621865.1 Actinomycetes bacterium | reverse complement strand
GTGTCCACCCGCAAGTAGTCGCGTATCTCCTCGACCTCCATGTTGGCGGCGAGGAGTTCCCCGCGTGATCCCGTGTCCATCCCGTAGAAACAGGGCCAGCGGTATGGCGGTGAGGAGATGCGCATGTGCACTTCCTCACAACCGCTGTCGCGCAGCATCTGCACCATCGCCCGCGTCGTGGTGCCGCGCACGATCGAGTCGTCGACAACCACCAACCTCTGGCCCGCGATGTTGTCCCGGAGGGGATTCAGCTTCATCCGGACTCCCAACGAGCGCATCTCCTGACTGGGAGCAATGAAGGTGCGGCCGATGTACCGGTTCTTGACGAGTCCATGACCGAACGGAATGCCGGATCGCCGGGCATACCCTTCCGCCGCGGGGATACCCGACTCTGGTACACCCATGACCAGATCAGCATCGACCGGAGACTGCTCGGCCAGATGTTCACCCATGCGAACCCTTGCCTGATGGACGTTCCGGCCGTAAAGCTGAGAGTCTGGTCGCGCGAAATACACGAACTCGAACAGGCAGAGCCTGGGATCCGGCTGCTCATCGAAGGGTCGCAGGGAACGCACTCCGTCATCGTCGATCACGACCATTTCGCCGGGATCGATTTCACGCACGAAGTGGGCGCCCACGACGTCCAGCGCCGGAGTCTCCGAAGCCAGGACCCACCCGGAATCAATCTTGCCGAGGCAGAGCGGCCGGAATCCTCGAGGATCGCGAGCGCCTATGAGCCGGTCGCGGTCCATGAACACAAGCGAAAACGCGCCTTCGAAGTTGGGCAGAACCTCGGCCACAGCCTTGTCCAGCACGCCAGTTTCGTCACTCCCATGATCAACACACGCGTTCGCGATGCATTCCGCCATCGCATCTGTGTCGCTGCTCACCGTTCCGGGGAGCATTCCCGACTCCTCCGCGAGGGCGGCGGTATTCACAAGGTTGCCGTTGTGGGCCAAGGCGAATTGAGTGTGCTCAACATCACGAAACACGGGCTGGGAATTCTTCCACATGCTGGAACCGGTCGTGGAGTACCGGGTGTGGCCGATGGCCAGATCGCCATCCAGCGCCGCCAGAACACGATCGTTGAAGACATTCGAAACCAGGCCCATGTCCTTGACAACGGTCAGGTGTTCGCCATCCGAGGTTGCGATTCCCGCCGACTCCTGTCCCCTGTGCTGAAGTGCATACATACCCAGGTAACAGAGGTGCGCAACCGGTTGGCCCGGTGCGTAGACACCGAAGACCCCGCAAGCTTCACGGGGTTTGCCACCGTCGCGACGATCAGCGTCGGTGAGCTGGTCGTCGGGGATGTCTGCGCTCAAATTGACCGACACCCCGACAGGGCCAACCGTGTAGCCATCACGGTCACCATGATTGCACACCGACTCTTGATCGTTCATGTCTGCGATCCTCGGTCAGGAGTGGATCTGATCCGACAGGTCGAAGGTCCACGGGAATCTCGACAGATCACCCGGGTCGAACCTGCCGGCCAGCGATTCCGCACTCAGGGGATCGGTCAGATCCGTGATTCCGATCGATTCGGCTAGCAGTCGGAGCACCTCCAGTGGTGCCAGCCCCGCGGCGCTCACCGCGGCCAGAGACCGGGGTCCGTGCCGCTTGGCGAGGCGCTTGCCGTCGGGCCCGAGCACCAGGGGCACATGGACATAGGTGGGAAGGTCGAATCCGAGAACCTGGTGGACAAAGACCTGGCGCGGTGTGGTTGCGAGCAGGTCATCCCCGCGAGTCACCTGGTCGATGCCTTGATCGTGATCATCGACAACAACGGCAAGGTTGTACGCGGCGATTCCGTCCCAGCGCCTCAACACGAAGTCATCGAGCTGCCCGGATCGGGTTCCGCACAGTTGGTCCTCGAACGAAACCGTCTGGCCTGCGGTCCGGATTCTCAACGTGGATCGGCCCCGTTGCGTCATTCGCCGCTGCTGTTCCACGGAGCTGAGGCGCGAACACGTGCCCGGATAGGCACCCTCGGGCAGTTCGCCATGTGGAGCGTGCACCGCCTCGGTGATCTCGCGACGCGAACAGAAGCAGGGATAAGTCAGATCAGCATCTTCCAACTGCTTGATTGCAGCCGCGTAGAGTTCGCCGCGCTCTGATTGGCGGACCACATCGCCGTCATGGTCGATGCCCAGGGCCGCCAGGTCGGCCAGTTGGGCCGACTCATGATCGGCTGAGGCTTCGGTGGTCAGGTCCTCCATCCGGATCAGGAAGTCGCCACCGGCGGATCGCGCAAAACACAGGGCAAGCAACGCTGTTCTGAGATTGCCGATGTGCAGCGGCCCGCTGGGGCTGGGAGCGAAACGTCCGGTGACCATCACCAGTCAAGCGGACTTGGTGCCGCTCCCCAGGGCATCCGGCAGGCGATCACGCCAGGCAGACGAAACCTCACTGACGGAGAGATCCAGGAGGCCCTTCATCTTCAGGCGACCTCCGCCACACAAGCCGACGCGCTCATATGGAACGGAAGCTTTTTCGATCAGATCCATGACTTCTGACATCTGCTCCGGATCCACACAGAGCAGGACGCGTCCCGGGGCTTCGGAGAAGAGCGCAACGTGGTCCTCGACCCGGGCGATCGTGGCACCGACACCGCTGGCCGCGACCATCTCCGCGATCGTCACGCCAAGACCTCCTGCCGACACGTCAGCAGCACCTTGAACTCCCGGATGGTCGATCAGGCGGCGAACCAAAGCCGCAATTGCCGCAATAGTTTCGTAGTTGACCTCCGGCAGGGAACCCTGACCACGCAACCCCGCGGAACGGGCCCACTTCGATCCCGCCAGACCACCAGGGGCTTCCCCGACCAGGATGAGTCGGGATCCATCCACCAAGTTCCTGCCGGGCGGCCGCCGGTTCAGGTCTGCGACGATACCCAGCACGCCAATCACCGGCGTGGGATCGATGTCGGAGCCCAGAGACTCGTTGTAGAGGCTGACATTTCCGCCGATGCACGGAAACCCGAATGCATCCAGCGCTTCGGACATCCCGTCGACTGCCTCCGACAACTGCCACATAACTTCCGGGTGCTCCGGGTTGCCGAAGTTCAAACAGTTGACCAGGGCGATCGGTTCGGCTCCGACAACCGCAAGATTCATCACGGATTCAGCCACAGTCATTCCAGCCCCGAGACGCGGGTCCACGGCGCACCAGAGATGATTGCCGTCGGTGGTCATTGCCAGGGCCTTGCCCGTGTCGGAACCGGTTGCGGGGTGCTTGAGGCGCAGAACCGCGGCGTCGCCACCAGGTGCCTCGACCGTGTTCAGGAAAAGCATGTGATCGTACTGGGACCACACCCACGACGTGTCCGTCAGCATCGCCAGCAGATCCGCTCCGACATCATCCGGTGCTGGGGCATCACCGGGATCGTTGGCTCGTCTCTGCGCGAGGTCGGCCGGCTCGGACCGTGGACGGTCATACAGGGGAGCCTCTTCTTCGAGCGACTTGGCGGGCACATCGGCAAGTACCTCACCACCCTCGCTGGACAGGACCCGCAAGCGGCCGGAACCGGTCACATGGCCGATCACTGAGGCTTTGATCTCCCACTTCTCGGCAATTGCGATCACCTCGTCGAGCATGGCCGGCTCCACGATCGCCAGCATCCGCTCCTGTGATTCGGATGTGAGTACCTCGAAGGCTTCCATCGCCAGTTCGCGTTGGGGAACGGCGTCAACGAAGACATCCATGCCGGCGCCTCCCTTGGCGGCGGTTTCGGAAGTCGCACAGGTGATCCCGGCTCCACCCAGATCCTGAAC
>JAUXGW010000371.1 GCA_030621865.1 Actinomycetes bacterium | reverse complement strand
GCGTTTGCCCTGCGACAGATCTCCACCAGGGCAAGGGCACGGAGCGTGTTGCGCCTGGGGATAGAGATGTCGGGTGAGGCTTCTCGATCTGCGCTGAACTTGGCGAAGAGTTCGTCGGCGACTTGTTCGATCGCCTCAGTAGCCACCACCGCGTGCTCGCCGAGCAGCTCTCCCTTCAGCAGGGTGCTCGAGCCCTGATGGGTCACTGTCAACCTGTTGGACTCGAGATCCCTGTTGGGATCATGGCCACCATCGGCATCAAGTAGCTGGCAGAGGCCGCGCAATTCGTTGCGCCAACGCTCAAAGACCATGTGTTGGGCAAGTTCGATCAGTGGTTCCTGGAGCTCGACGAGGTCGGCGGCGATTCGCTGGTTCGAGACTGAAACGAGTGTGACTCCATGTGACCAGCTCAGCTGTCCCTCGACGATTGCTTCGTCAATCAGCGGAAAATCGCGGCGAAGCCCCTTCGCTGTGCGAATCCGGATCCGGCAATCCCGGCGGTCCTGTGCTGGTGAGTTCGCCAGAAACTGGTCGGTGCGAAGTCCGTGGTTGGCGAGGGTGGATCCCCTGAGGTCGAGGTCGGCTGCCATGTGAGCTGAACCGATCTCCAACGTGGAACGGGCGTGTTCCATGCACCCGGCAGCGTTCATCAACTCGTCCTCGGTGAGAATTGACGGATCCACCTTCGCGAGCTCCCGGAGCGAACTCAGCGCGCCCACCACGAGCTCTTTGGCACGGGCTGCGGTCACAGGTTCTCCTGATTCCCCAAAGGGTATATCGAACATGTGTACGAAGCTACATGCCCGCTGTGACACTCACTTTCGAGACCGGCGATTCTGCGTGATCAAGGGCGCGAGCGCCCGCGTGATCATGGGTACGTCCCGAGAACGCCGGGGCGCCGGAGGTCAGACCTTTGTGGCGATGATCGTCAGGTAGTGATCGACGTGGCAGCAATCCACTCCGAAAGTCAGTAGCCCACACCCGGGCTGGAGCACGGGCGTGGTCAGGGTTACCGGATTGCCGCCATCGATGGCGGAATACTCCACGCCGCTCCACTCGAGTTTGATGGACCCGATGCCGGGGCCGGTGCTGGGTTCACTCAGGTGAACTGCCGAGACCTCATCGAGGCACATGGCTACCGACGCAGAGCTGCCGCCCGCAACTGGATCCCAGAGGTCGGCCGTGTAGCTGCCGGGCACGTTCAAGACAGCTCGCGGCGTGCTGACGCATCCGGCGAGTAACCCGAACACGATCACGGCGGCGGCAGCGAAGGCGGCGAAGCCCCGTGCTGACGGCCGCACTGCCGGACCACTCCGTGTTTGTTGTGCTGGTTGAGACATGACACCCACCTCCATCATGGCCCGTCCCGCGATGGCCCGAGCCACAGCCGCATGCTACTCCGACAGGGCGGGTTTCGCTGTCGATTCCCGGGGGCTAGCTTGCAGCAATGAGCACTGACCAGCCGCAGGAATTCGATACAGCACAACTCACCAAGCAGACGTACCAGGTTGTTCCGTTCGCTGAGCGAACCGGGATTCGGGTCGTCGAGGCCGAGCGGGGAAGGGTCCGGCTCATGATGCCGCTGGAGCCGAACGTGAATCACGTCGGGACGATGTACGCCGGTGCACTGTTCACTCTCGCCGAGATCCCCGGCGGAACCCTGTGGGTGACCACCTTCGACATCCGCCGGTTCTATCCGATCGTGAGAGACCTGCAGATCACCTTTCTGAAGCCGGCGGTGACCGACATATACACCGAGGTGTCGATGACAGACTCCGAAGCGGAGCGGCTCAGCTCAGAGGCCGAAGCGAATGGCAAGGTTGACTATTCCTGGGAATCGGAACTCGTCGATACCAACGGCGTTGTGGTCGCCCGAACCAGGAACGTCTACCA
>JAUXGW010000384.1 GCA_030621865.1 Actinomycetes bacterium | reverse complement strand
TGCCGGCCTGAACCGATTGTTCTCCTGGCCAGAAAACTGGCTGGAAGCTCATCCGGACGCCAGTGGACCGGTGGCGTCCTTGCTGGAGGTCGTGACGCCAAGCTGGGCCCTGCCCGTTGCGTTCATCCTGTTCGGTGCCGGAGCCATCATGTACGCCCGGAACCCGGAGGGAAGCCTTCAGGCACAGATGACGGCCCTGGGCCGCTTTGTCAACCGCCGGATTGATCCCGGTGGACAGACCCCGGATTCCGAGGATGAACCTGATCGCAACCAATCAGCGGACCTCGTGGGACCGTCATGACGCTGCTCAACGCCGTTCACATCACGAAACGGTTCGATGGGTTGACCGCTCTCAAGGCCGTGGACCTGCAAGTGAAGGCTGGAGAATTCGCCGCCGTGATCGGCCCCAACGGTGCCGGCAAGTCCACGCTGTTCAACTGCCTGACCGGCCAGATCACTCCCGACGAAGGATCAATTCGATATCAGGACGAAGACCCGCGGGGGGTTTCTTCTGCACAACGTTCACTTCTCGGAATCAGCCGCACCTTTCAGCGGATCCAGTTGTTCGGCGGAATGACAGTAAGAGACCAGTTGGTGGTGGCCACCAGAGCCCACAAGCAGCACGGAGCTCTCTGGAATGACCTGCTGCGGGGAGGTCGGGTCACCCGCGCAGAAAGGACTCAAACCGACGCCACACTTGACATGCTGGGAATCGGTTCGATTGCCGACAGCCCGGTGGAATCGCTCACGCTGGGGATGGCCCGTCTCGTGGAACTGGCCCGGGCGCTGGTAACCAAGCCTGACCTCCTCTTGCTGGATGAGCCGTCGTCGGGCCTCGACCGCCGCGAGACCGAACACATGGCTGGAATCTTGCGACTCGTCTGCAGCGAGGAGTCGGTGGCCGTGGCCCTGATCGAACACGATGTACAGATGGTCGGTGACCTTGCCGAAACAGTCTGGGTTCTCGACTATGGACAGTTGATCGCCCACGGTCCCACTCATGAAGTGTTCGAGGATGAGAAGGTGCGCGCCGCCTACCTTGGGATACAGCTCCGATGACGCCACCACCTCCGATGAGCCCACCACCGCCCGCCCTGCAACTCGACGACGTGAGCGCCTCCTACGGCTCGTTTCGCGCCCTGTTCCATGTGAACCTGACTGTTGAGGAAGGTTCAGCAGTTGCTTTGGTCGGAGCCAACGGAGCAGGCAAGTCCACCGTTGCCCGAGTTGCCAGTGGTCTCATTCGACCGTCATCGGGACGGCTCCTGATTTCGGGAACCGACTTCACGGGCAGGGCTCCCCACCAGATCGCCCGTGCCGGCGTTGCACTGGCCAACGAGGGTCGATCCCTGTTTGCGTCCCTCACCGTTCAGGAGAATCTGAATCTCGCATTTCGCAATGCACCGACCGTGACTGACCCGGATTCCGCGATGACCGCCGCCTTCGAGCTTTTCCCGCAACTCCGGGAACGGTGCGGGCAGCAGGCCGGCACACTCTCCGGTGGCGAACAACGCATGCTCACGCTGGCCAGGGTCATGGCCACCAAGCCCCAACTGTTGATCGCTGATGAGTTGTCGCTCGGCCTGGCTCCGTTGGTGACCACTCAGGTGTACGAAGCCCTGGCCACAATCCGTGATTCCGGTTGTGCGCTGTTGGTGGTGGAGCAACACCTGGATCATGCACTGGCGCTGGCCGACGAGGTCGTCGCCATCGAGAAGGGGGAGATCACCTTCCAGGGTGATCCCGCCGATGTGGGCG
>JAUXGW010000317.1 GCA_030621865.1 Actinomycetes bacterium | reverse complement strand
CTCCGGTGAGATCCGGCACGAAAGCTACCGGTTGTTCGAGCAACTCAGCCATCCGCTCCGCCGCCGGGGCCAGGGAGAGGCCTGGTACGGCCTCTCCCTTCGGGCGCCCCAGATGAGCGGTGACAATGACCCGAGCGCCCCTGCTGGAGAGGTCTCGAATCGTATCCAGGCTCGCGCGAATCCTGCCGTCGTCGGTGATAGTCGCAACTCCACCTTCGCTAGCAAGCGGAACGTTCAAGTCCGAACGAACCAGAACCCGTTTGCCGGCTACGTCGAGGTCCTCCAGCGTGAGCATCAAAGCCCAGCGCCCACGAAACGAACCAGGTCAATGACCCGGTTGCTGTAACCCCACTCGTTGTCATACCAGCTGACGACCTTCGCGGTGCTGCCCATGGTATTGGTCAGCAGCCCATCGATGATGCTGGAGTGCGGATCGGTAACAATGTCGCTCGACACGATCGGATCCTCAGTGTATTTGAGGATACCCAGCATCGGCCCGTCCGCGGCCTTCTTCAACGCGGCATTGATCTCTTCGGCACTGGCGGCATTGTTCAATACCACCGTCAGATCGGTTGCCGACCCAGTTGGAACCGGAACCCGCATCGCGTACCCGTCCAACTTCCCTTTCAGCGCCGGCAACACCTCTGCAACCGCAACCGCCGCACCTGTGGTGGTCGGGATCATGTTGATCGCACCGGCGCGGGACCGACGCAGATCGGAGTGCGGCGCATCCAGAATGTTCTGATCGTTGGTGTAGGCGTGGATCGTGGTCATCATCCCGTGGTCGATCCCGAAGGAGTCGTTCAACACCTTGGCCATCGGCGCCAGGCAGTTCGTCGTGCAGGATGCGTTCGAGATGATCGCGTGCCCGTCGGGATCGTACTCATCGTGATTGACTCCCAGCACCAGAGTCACATCCGGGTCGCTGGCCGGGGCGGAAATGATGACTTTCTTGGCACCACCCTCGATGTGCTTGCCGGCCGTGGCCTTGCTGCGGAAGAAACCGGTCGACTCGATAACGATGTCCGCGCCCACGTCTCCCCATGGCAGGTCAGCCGGATCGCGCTCGGCGAAGGTCTTGATGGCCTTGTCATTCACCAGGATTGAGTCCTCGGTGTAGTCGACGTCCGCGTCTAGGCGGCCCAACACCGAGTCGTACTTCAGCAGGTGAGCCAGTGTCTTGTTGTCGGTCAGGTCGTTGACCGCCACAATCTCTATGTCTTCGCCGCTCAACTTCAGGAGCGCGTTTACCACCAAACCTTGCGACTGCTGTGCCCGATTTGCCCGAAACAGGTTCCGGCCGATCCTTCCAAAACCATTAATACCGATTCGAATCGTCACTGGATTTCTCCCTCTCGCTTGGTCTTTCGAACCCTTCCGCGCTTGTCGCGGTGGTCCTCGCTTCTAGACGGTATCCGAGTGAGGCACCAGATTGCAGGCTGAATGGATTAGTCGTCGAGCATATCTTCGGTCAGGTTTGCTTCTGTTCCCTGAATACCTTCTTCGAGAGCCCGCTTGTCGGCCATCGCCAGCAGACGCCGGATTCGTCCTGCCACCGCGTCTTTGGTCATGGGCGGTTGAGCCAGCGACCCAAGCTCCTCAAGACTTGCCTGTTTGTGCTCGATCCGAAGTCTGCCGGCAGCCTTCAGATGCTCCGGAACGTCGTCACCAAGAATCTCAAGGGCCCGTTCCACCCTGGCCCCGGCAGCGACAGCGGCGCGTGCCGAACGTCGCAGGTTGGCGTCATCGAAGTTCGCAAGGCGATTCGCGGTGGCGCGCACCTCACGGCGCATCCTGCGTTCCTCCCAGGCGAGCCTGGCGGAGTGGGCACCCATGCGAGTCAGCATGTCGCTGATAGCCTCCCCGTCGCGGATGACGACCCGTTCAACACCACGGACCTCCCGCGCTTTGACGGAGATGCCGAGGCGTCTTGCCGCACCAACAAGCGCGAGCGCGGACTCCGAACTCGGGCAGGTGATCTCCAGCGCCGATGACCGGCCCGGCTCCGTCAATGACCCGTGGGCCATGAAAGCGGCGCGCCAGATCGACTCGGAATCACACGGACCACCAGAAATGACCCCGGGTGGAAGGCCCTTTACGGGTCGACCGCGCCCGTCGACCAGCCCGGTCTGCTTGGCCAACCACGCCCCGCCATCGGTAACTCGGATGGCGTACTTCGGGGCGCGCCGTAGCCCGGTGGGTTGTATGACCGAGAACGTAACGTCATGTCCGTAGAGCGAGGTGATGTCGTTGCGTATCCGGCGTGCGATCGTCCCGGTATCGAACTCCGCCTCCACAACAATCTGGCCGGAAATCACCAGAATGCTGCCACCAATCCGAAGCATCGTCGCCACCTCTGCCCTTCGGCAGCATGTCTTCGACACCTTGACTCGGCTCAGTTCGTCCTTAACATCTGCTGTCAGCGCCATGTAACGATCCTGCCACGACCCGCTATCTCGGCGAAGGCCGCCGCCAATAAATCAGGATCATGTACCCCCCCGTGTCGACCACCTGGTGGGGTGAGCCGTCGCAGCATCAACTGCGCACCGATCCGTTCACACGCTGACTCCA
>JAUXGW010000201.1 GCA_030621865.1 Actinomycetes bacterium | reverse complement strand
TATCTCCGATCGCAGCCAGAGGCGAGGCCTGCCGCGGCCCAGGTCGATGACGGGACGGGGCATGTCTGAATACCGCTTCTGGTAGGCGCTGACCGTGTTGCGATGAGCGAGGCTGAGGATATCTGCAACGGTCTGTGCGTCGATCAGATCTTCGGTGTTCACGGGCGGTGACATACTCATAGGTTACACCTGTTGACTTCTGTCACAGTGTTATGGTAGGTTACAGGTGTACACAGAAGAGCCCCGGCGGTGCTTGAACACCCCGGGGCCTGGCCGGAACCTAACTAGTGCCGCGTCAGGCAACGTTTGCGCGCGTGGTGATCTCTTGTAGTGCCTTGTGTTTGGCGTTGCGGTTCCGCCAGGCGATGTAGCGGCGGATCATGCTGTTCTGTTCGTCGTGGGATCGGTGGTCGGTGCCGTCGAGCGCGAAGTAGCGCAGCGCCTGGAACTGGGATTCGATCCGGTTGAGCCAGCTTGCGTTGGTCGGGACGTAGGCCAACTCGACGTTGTTCGCCGCAGCCCACTCGCCGACTCGCTGGTCCTTCTTCGTCGATAGGTGCGGGCTGAAGTTGTCGAGCACGATCGCGATCCGCATTTCGGGTGGATGCAGGCTGCGTAGGTAGCGACAGAACGCCAGGAACGTGGTCCGGTTCTTGTTGGTCTTGATATGCCCGTAGATCTTGTCGTCGGCCAGGTTGTAAGCAGCGAACAGATGACGGACCCCGTCGTTGCGATTGTAGGTAGCCCGCCTCCGTCTCCGACGCGGTGATCCCCTCGTCGAGTCGTTGAGCACCGCGACGGGTGCCCATTGGCGACCAGGTCGGGGTAGGAGGTTGAGCGGCCCGAACTCGTCCATGCACAACACGACCGTCGGGTCACCATGGCCCGGTTCTGCCTTGCCTTCAGCGATCTCGTAGAGCTCGAGGACCCGGTTCTTCTTCGCCTCGAAGTCCGGGTCATTGGAGTGTTTCCAAGTCTTGATCACTTGAAACGACACGCCCTCCTCACGGAGAAGAGAGCGGAGGCCCTCATGGCTGATGTCGTCGACCACCCCCTCAGCGACGAGGAAGTCCGCCAGTTTGGACAGGCTCCACGTCGAGAAGGGCAGGTCGTGATCCTGCGGCCGGGACAGGGCGATCTTCTTGATCTCTCGACGCTGCGGCAACGTGAAGCTCGGCGGCCGACCGCCGGCGTACTTCGGATACAACGAATCGAAACCGTCGTCGTTGAAGTTGTGGATCACCGCTCGGACCCGGTCCGGTGAGGTGAACGCCACCTCGGCGATCTGGGCGACGTCCATGGCCTGGGCCGACAACAACACCATCTGCGCCCGACGCCACGTCACCACCGATCCCGACGACCGACGCACGATCCTCAGTAACCGGTTTCCCTCATCGTTCGTGATCTCGCGGACTCTCAGCTTCTCGCTCATCCACCGATCAAAACAGACCAGCTCACCGAAGTGGTGGACGCAGCACGCAAACATTGGCTGCTACGGCACTAGATGTATTGGGCTCGGGATTCTGAAGAGCTGCTCAACGAGCGCCTTCCACGCAGTTGTGGCGGGGTATGCGACAGTTTCCGACTGGGGAGTCACGTCCCCACGATGAGCCGCCGAGTTCGGCGACGAATTGGAGCCGGTATCCGGTGATCGACGGCCACTAGATGTACCGCGTTATAGTCCCTGCTAACAGGGCGCCGATCTGGGCCAAGACCCTCAAGAACGGTGGCGCTATCCCATACGAACGCCTACCCAACTCCAACCGCGCCGCACCATCCGACCAAATCAATGAGTTCCGGGCTGACCGTATTGCCGATCGACTTGGGCAGCCCGAAGACGAAACATAGGAAGATCCGTGGCCACGCAGCGCTTCTCGCACACCCAGTACCCCGTCAACGCGCTCGTCGAGCAGATCGACAGCGGCGAGTTGAGCCTGCCCGACCTTCAGCGACCTTTCGTATGGAGCATGTCGCAGGTGCGCGAACTCTTCGACTCCCTCTACCACGGATACCCGGCTGGCTACTTCCTGTTCTGGTCGACGCCAGCCACAGTCGACAGCCATAAGGTGGCTACTGCGCCGGGCAACTCGACTGGGCTCAAGATGATTGTCGACGGCCAGCAGCGTCTCACCAGTCTCTACTCGGTAATGAAGGGCCGGGATGTTGTCACTGCCGACAACGAGATCCGCCCGATCCGCATCTCCTTCAACCCACTGACCGAGGAATTCGCTGTAGCCGACGCGGCGCGGGAGAACGACCCGGAGTGGCTCACCAGCGTCTCGGACATTTGGAACGAGGACACCAGCGAATGGACGTTCACGAACGACTTCATCGAACAGCTGGCTTCGACTCGTGAGGTGACTGATGAGGAGAAGGGTCGGATCGGCACGGCCCTCGGGAAGCTGAAGGGGCTTCTCAACTACCAGTTCTCAGCTCTTGAGCTGTCGTCCGACCTCGACATCGACGAGGTGGCGGAAGTATTTGTCCGCGTCAACTCGAAGGGTGTGGGCCTCAACAGCGCGGACTTCATCCTGACCTTGATGTCGGTATACCGGAAGGAGGCCCGCCACGAACTCGAGGATTTTGCGCTCGCGGCCAAACAACCGTCGGCCGGTACAGCTTCGCCCTACAACCATTTCCATGCTCCATCACCTGATCAGCTGCTTCGGGTTGCCGTTGGCCTGGGATTGAAGCGCGGCGTGCTTCAGAACGCCTACCAGTTCCTACGCGGTCGTGACCCGCAGACCCGCATGGTTTCCGAGTCCGAACGCGAGAAGAATTTCGACCGGTTGTTGGAGGCTCAGGCGCAGGTCCTGAATCTGACCAACTGGCATGACTACATGGTCGCGGTGAAGCTAGCGGGATACCGCTCCGGGGAGATGATGACCTCGGCCAACAACTTCTTGTACTGCTACCTGATCTTCTTGATGGGCCGCCATGAGTACGGCGTCGAAAAGGCCGCGTTGCGAGAAGCCGTAGCTCGATGGTTCTTCATGGCATCGCTTACGGGCCGATACACGGGCAGTCCGGAGACGATTCTCGAAGCAGACTTGCGCCGATTCTCCGAGGTTTCGACGGCGTCGGAGTTCGTGGAGGTGATCGACCAGGTGGTCGATACTCAGCTGACGCCGGACTTCTGGACCGTGACCCTTCCCGACCTCCTGGATTCCTCCGCTGCGTGGAGTCCCTACCTGTTTGCGTACTACGCGAGTCTCAATCTGCTCGACGCCAAGGCATTGTTCTCGAACATGAAGATCAATGATCTCTTCGACCCCGGAGTGACACAGACGAAGAGCCCGGTCGAGCGCCACCACCTATTTCCCAAGGCCTATCTGTCGTCCATCGGTATCACAGGGATGACCCGAACAAACCAGATCGCCAACTTCGCCTTCGTCGAGTGGGCTGACAACATCGAGATCTCCGATCGCAAGCCGTCCGAGTACTTCCCGGAACTATTTGAGAAACTGGCCCCGTCTGATCGCGAGCAGGCGTCGTTTTGGCACGCGCTCCCACCAAAATGGGAGGAGATGGACTACTTCGAGTTCCTGCGTGACCGGCGCCAGCGCATCGCCGCCGTGGTGAAGGCGGGTTACGAGCGGCTCCAGTCCGGCCAGCCTGCCCACCTCATGCCGTCGGGCGGTGACGAGCTCCCGACCGTGTCGGACCTGCTCCGACAGATGGAAACCCAGCGGGTCGAGTTCAAGAAGTCGGCGCGGGTGTCTCTCGACAATGACGCTCCAGAGAAGGTAATAAACGAGGGCATCGTGAAGACCGTGGCAGCTTTCCTCAACACTGTGGGCGGCACCCTTGGTATCGGGATTACCGACTACGGCGACATCTTGGGTATCCAGCAGGACCTGGACTTCAAACACCAAGATCTCGACGGCTACCAGAACTGGCTCTCTACGCTGATGGTGCAGAACATCGGCGGTGGCGTGATTGCAGCCCACGTCGGCGTACGCATCGAGTCCGGTGGTTCCGCGCTCGTGTGTCTTATCGACGTCACAGCATCTCCGTCGCCCGTGTACGCGAAAACGACCAAGGGTGGCGACTGCTTCTACGTCCGAATCAGCAACACCACTCGCCTGCTCGGAGGCCCCGAAATTCAGAGCTACATCGCCAGCCACTGGACGAGCGGCTCGTGAGGCTCTCAAGGGACGGGTGGCACACAAGAATATGAAGGAGTATCCGATCGCTGCTGGCCACGCGATCTGAACCGTGGCTGCCGAGCTGCGTCCATGGACGAAGCAACTGCTCGATGGCTGGCTGCCAGATGAAAAGAAGCCGAACTCACCCTCACTTGGTGTTCCCTGGTTTGCTGGTATGAGTGATGTCTTGACCTGAAGGAAG
>JAUXGW010000407.1 GCA_030621865.1 Actinomycetes bacterium | reverse complement strand
GGAGTGGCGCCTGACGAGGTTGAGTATCGCGGGAGCTTGCCATCGCCGCGCTCTTGGGGTGCGGGAGAAGTGCGCGTATACGCGTTCAGGCTTCGCTCGCCGCATTGGTCTGCCGAGCGCGGCTGGATGATCGGGGCGGTGGGACCATTCGATCCCGGCGTCGCGTTTCATCCGCGGCGTTCCCCGAACTTTGCTGCATTCAGCCTGTATGCCGCTGATCACGAGGATTGCATCGAAGGTCACGTATTGGCCATCAGTGATGCTCTCGCCGGCGAACGCCCGGACGCTGCTGCCTAGAGCCGGTTCGATTGCCTGGAGCCGGTTCGATCTGAACGGTGTTCAGGGTGCGCGACCGTTGTCTCCGTAGATGATCCAGTCGACAGTCCGTTGACCTGATCTCCGGATGGCTGGTTGCCAGTGAATATCCGGGTTCTCGCGGAATGATGTCGTGTGTGTGACCAGCGTTCGATGGGTAATCGGGACACCATCTTGCGTGTTTTGAGCGTCGGGACCTAGCTTCTCTGCTGTCGGGGGGGGCGAACTCCGGCCAAATGGCGAATCTGGAGGGCGAAATGAATATTGGGACCAGTGGGCGCATGCTGCGCCGACTTCTGTTGCTTGTGGCAGCTCTGGGGTTGATCGGAGCCGCGTGTACGCAGCCTTCGGGTTCATCCAGCACCACAACTTCCAGCATCCCGGGCAACGTTGCCCCTATCGCTGACATCGCGGCCTCGGCCACTTCCGGATATGCACCACTCACGGTGGATTTTGATGCATCTGCTTCAACAGACACCGACGGCACCATCGTTGCGTGGAACTGGGATCTCGCTGGCATCACCACTGCCAGCGGCGAGTACGTAACCTTCCCGTTCGGAATCGGAACGCACGTTGTCACCCTCACGGTGATCGACGATCTGGGAGCCGAGGCTTCCACCAGCGTCAGCATCGTCGTAACCGAAACTCCGAACGTCCTTCCGACTGCCTCATTCACCTCTTCGGTGACATCGGGATGGACTCCCCTGGATGTGAACTTCGATGCTGCGCTCTCGAGTGACTCCGATGGCACGATCGTCTCCTGGGACTGGGACTTCGGCGGACTTGGCACCGCCAGTGGTGTGACGTCGAACTATTCCTTCCCTGAAGGTGTTCACGTGGTCTCCCTGACGGTCACTGATGACCGTGGTGGCCAGGACACCATCACCGACACCATCACCGCACTCGGACCGCCACCGGCCCCGACCGGGCTGACGGTGGTCGACAGCGGTTGTTGCACCTGGGCCGACTTCTCCTGGGACGCCGTGGCAGGTGCCACTCAGTACGAGATCTACATGGACTCGGCCATCGGCTGTATCGCTTCGAATCCCTCAGGCACGTTCGCCGGTTCGGCCACGTCAGGATCAATCAGTGGCGGCGGTATGTGCTGGGGTTCCCAATATGACGTGTCCATCCGGGCCCAGGCCAACGGCCAGTGGGGTCCGTGGTCACCGTCCTTCCGCATGACCGTGTGAGGGACCGCACGACCATCCGGACTTCCGCTGACCGTGTGAGGGAGAGGACCCGAACGATGAC
>JAUXGW010000304.1 GCA_030621865.1 Actinomycetes bacterium | reverse complement strand
CGGAGTCTCGATGCAGTTTCCCTCAACACAGCGTCACCCGCAGCATGGCCGTGATTGTCATTGACTGCCTTGAACCGATTCAGATCGATGTAGAGAGCGGCAACCGACTGTCCCCTGCTGGCGGCCAGGGTACGCGGAACCTCCGTATCCAGGGCGGTCCTCGTGGCCAATCCGGTGAGGGGATCCGTATCGTTGCGGATCAACCGGGATCCGGAAGCCCGGCGGTAAACGGCTGACAACACGGCGCGTTCCAGAGCAGCGCTGGTCAGGTTGGTGCTTCCCAATACTTCCTCCGCGCCGGAATCCAGGGCCTCGAGACAGTCCTCGGCGCTGTCGGCGGCGATGGCAATCACCGGTGTGGGCGCAGCCAGCTTGGCGATTTCCCTCACGGCATCGAGACAATGCTGTTTTCGGAGCGGTTGATTGCCCAGCGGTACGACCAACGCCGCCGGACGCTCAGCTCCCGCGTTCTCGAAAATCCCCGGAAGCTCATCTCGGCCGGCAAGTTCAACATCGAAGCGCCGGACCCGGCGGAGTCTTCGCCACACAGCCAGCTCGACTTCGTTGAGTCCTGCTTCAGGAGCCTGATCTGCCTCGGGAGCGCGAGAGATACCTGCGACACCCGGCCCGGGGGACGTGCGTTCTGGACCCTCCTGGGACCGGCCACACACAAGCACCACCCGATGGTGGCGATTGCGCGAGAACAGTCGTAACTGCTGCACACTCCCCCATTCGACCGACTCACCCCCGTAATGAGGGAAAGTGCAATGAGAGAAAGCGTGCAATGAGGGAAAGTCGCAGCGAGATTCAGTCGCCGGCCGGGACTGCAGGCAACAGTTCGCCAAACAGAGGCGTTCCCCAGCCCGTGGTCAGGTCATAACCGACTTCAGCGCTGCAACAGCCGAGCCCGGCAAGATCGTTGGTGCCCGAAACCACATCGGTGAACCCAGCTTGGCCCGTCCCGGCGGATCGGTACAGCAAGGGTGTGATCAGGCCCATCCGGCGGTCAGGTCCTGCGGCTGGGTCCTCCGATCGGCCGGGTGTTGCCTGCGTGCTTGCTGTCTGGGTCGCCGCTGCCTGGGTGGTCTCTGTCTGGGTGGTCTCTGTCTGGATGATCTCTGTCTGGGGACCTGTGGCTTGCGCGAGCGCCAGCGCACCGGCGACCGACGGTGCCGAGAGGCTGGTACCGCCCACCAGATCCCAATAGCAGTCACCGCTGCTGTTGCACACGCTTATGGACCCGATCAGTTCTGGTTCCGCCAGCAATGCCAGATCCGGCACCGTGCGCCCGGCACCGGCCTCGGGATCCTCGTCGGCCTGGTCGTCCTCACCTGGCTGGCCGTCAACTGGCCGGCCGTCCCCCGTCGTATGGGTCGCTGCAGATGTCTGATACCAGGGTGAATCGAAAACTGCACTTGTACCGCCACCGCTCGCATCGAGGTCACCCCGGTCGGTTCGATTCCAGACGATCCCCGCTCCGCCGCGGTCTTCGGGGTTCAGCTGTGTTCCACCCACCGCCAGCACATTCGCGCTGCTGGCCGGATAGGTGACGGCGGCGCCGTTGTCGAGGCCACAGCCTGAGGAACCGAGGTCCCCTGCCGCGGCGACCGTGGACGTACCCGTGGCCGCCAAAGCTGCCAGAAGCCATTCGACCCCTTCGATCTCCGATTCGCGAAAGGACGTCTCGCAATACACCAACGAGATCGACAGGATGTCCAGCACCGAACCCTCCGACGCCGAACCCTCCAGAACCCCTGCAAGCGGGAAGACGACCGACGAGGCCTCGTCGAACTGGAACATTTCCACCTTCTCGATCCCCGCCGCGGTGGCTGCCATCGCCGTAGCATCCAGCACACTCTCCGGATTGGTTGTTCCCCCGGATCCGTTCACGAGCGTGGTCTCGATCTCCGGCACTGAGTCCGCTTCGGTGCATTCGGCCCAGACATCCACCGAACGCTGATCGATCGGATCGGCAGACAGGAATCCGAGTCGCAAACCATCCCAGTCGGCCGTGGCGGGGTCGGGCAATCCATGACGCTCACGAAACGCCCTCACATCCATGGACACGCTGGTTCGGTCGGAGCAGTCAGGCTCATCGGCGCTGAAGGTCGTGCGTTCGGTCGGCGGTGATTCCGCGCTCTGGGCAACCGGGGCCGAGCCGCTCATTCCGATCACAAAAGTGATCGCTCCCGAATCCAGGAAAGGATCGACTTTCGGGTCAACGGGTTCCAGGGTGTCCACACCGGTGGCGCCCGCAACAACCCGCATCTCCGTGTCGAGACTTTCCTCCACCTGCGCGACGGTCATCGTGGCCACGACCAGACCGCCACTGCGGTCGATCGCGCCGTCGACTCCCGCCTCCGCGAGGGTGGACAACGCCGCTTGCCGGGTTGCCGTCGTTGCACCGAATCGGTCTGCGACCTCATCCACTGTCAAGAAGTCCCGGAAGGAATCCGACTGCGGGTCGGAAACCGAATCCACGTATTCCTGCAGACCCACCTGGTCCCGGGCGAGGGTGAAGCCCACTGAGACCTCGGTCTCGGCAAAGCGGGATGCCGACTCGCCGGATTCATCACCCGATCCTGTGCAAGCCGAAAACACCAACGACACGGTCCCGATCAACAGCAGAGCGCGAAACACCGGCGGGGCAAAAGCCGGGGCCATAATCATGCGATTCACAGTTTCGGGGCCTGAGTTGCCTGCCGCTTCAGATCGCGTCGAATGCCTGACCCCAGTAGGTGGTGGGCCACAGAGTTGGCTGATCCACCATGTCGCCGAAGTCTCCG
>JAUXGW010000141.1 GCA_030621865.1 Actinomycetes bacterium | reverse complement strand
ATTCGCCCTCACCTCGCCCCGGGTTGCGTCCTTGCCTGCGGCAGAGTCGGTTCCCTCACGGGCCGACGGCCGCGCACAGCCCGAGAATCCCGCACAACTCGAGAACCTGTCCGGATTGCCACCTCCCAGGGTCGTGGTTGTGGGTGACAGCATTCTGCTCGGGGCCCGCGATTCGATTCAGTCGGCGTTTTCCGATGCTGGATTCAACGCCGAAGTTGATGCCCGACAGAATCTGTCCACAGGGGCCGGGGCGCAGATCATCGCCGGGAACCTCCAGGCGCCCGCGGATGCCCTCGTGGTGTTTCTCGGTGCCAACGATTCCGCGAACAGTGCCGCGTTCTCCGGGAAGGTCCGCCAGATTGTGGACTCCGCTACCGGTGTTCCCAGGATCTACTGGATAACCACTCCCGAGGTTCGCGGTCGCTACTCGGAGGCCAATCAGGTGATTGAGCGTGCAGCAGCGGAACACCCGGAGTTGAGCGTTCTGCGATGGGATCTCACAAGCGGAGCCGATCCGAGCCTGACGGTCGGGGATGGACTTCACCTGAAGCCGTCAGGTGTGGAGGCACTCACCCAGCTCATTGCCACCAACGTGATCTCCGACTTCCGCTCCGACGCTCTGGCCCGGCTGGCAGAGGCCGAAGTGCGGGCCGCAGCTGAAGCAGCCGCAGCTGAGGCAGAAGCCGCGACCCGAGCATCCGGGAAGGATGTATCCGAGCCCGGTCGAGGTCAGGACAATCGGGACCGGGAAACCAGCGAGGCGGCCGGAATGGATTCCGCGTTCACGCACGTTGGCGGCATTGACCGGAACATCTGGACCGGATTCTTCGCGGGCGTCGCGGTCCTGAGCGGCTTGTTCATCTGGAGGAGACGGACAAGGGGGATTTCGGTATCGGACAAAACTTGAGTGGTATGCACTCAAGTTTTCTGATAAACTCTTTCTACTTGCTGTATTCCACGCGGTGTTCCGTTTCGGCGTACAGGCCAAGGAAATCGCAACGAATTCAATTGTGAACTCGATACGGTACCCAAACAGCACGGTACGCGAACAACGACGCCAAGCCAGACAACGACGCCAAGAATGACAGGAGATCACGAGATGGCATTTGACCCCAATACCTGGACTTTGAAGACACAAGAAGCCGTGAACGCGGCAATGGCCAATGCCAAGGACCGCTCGAATCCCGAGGTCTCCCCCGATCATGTCCTCCTCGTCCTGCTGGGTCAGGAAGAGGGTGTCGTGCTCCCCGTGATCCGCAAGCTCGGCCTTGCACCGCTTGAGCTTCGCAACCGGGCCGAGGACAGGATCGAGACGCTTCCCACCGCATACGGCACCGAGACACGCATTGGTCGCGACTTCACCCACCTCCTCGAGAATGCGGACAAGGACCGCACCGAACTCGGTGACGATTACCTCTCCACGGAACACCTCCTTCTCGCCCTCACCGATCTGGATCAGGATCTGCCGGCGGGTGAGCGGCGCTTGCCCGACACGAGCCGGGAAGATGTCCTGGCGGCCCTCGCTGAGATTCGGGGCACGCAGAAGGTCACCTCCCAGAACCCGGAGGACACCTACCAGTCCCTCGAGAAGTACGGGCAGGACCTCACGGAACTGGCTCGTTCGGGCAAGCTTGATCCGGTGATCGGCAGAGACGCCGAGATTCGCAGGGTCATCCAGGTCCTGAGCCGTCGAACCAAGAACAACCCGGTTCTCATTGGTGAGCCCGGTGTGGGCAAGACCGCAGTGGTGGAAGGCCTGGCACAGCGCATCGTCGAGGGTGATATCCCCGATTCATTGCGCAACAAGCGACTGATCGCGCTCGACCTCGGTGCGATGGTTGCCGGCGCCAAATACCGTGGCGAGTTCGAGGAGCGTCTCAAAGCCGTTCTCTCCGAGATCAAGGAATCAGAGGGTGAGATCATCACCTTCATTGACGAGATGCACACGGTCGTGGGTGCCGGCGCGACTGGTGAGGGAGCCATGGACGCCGGGAACATGCTCAAGCCGATGCTGGCGCGGGGAGAGTTGCGGATGGTCGGTGCGACCACGCTGGATGAGTTTCGCAAGCACATCGAGAAAGATCCCGCGCTTGAACGACGGTTCCAGCAGGTGCTCGTCTCCGAGCCCTCAGTTGAGTCCACGATCGCGATTCTGCGCGGCCTCAAGGAACGTTATGAAGTTCACCACGGTGTCCGGATTCAGGATCCCGCGCTTGTTGCTGCGGCCGTCCTCTCAGACCGGTACCTCACGGGCCGCTTCCTGCCCGACAAGGCGATTGACCTCGTTGACGAAGCCGCATCGAGCCTGAGGATCGAGATCGACTCCGTCCCCACGGAGATCGATGTGGTCGAGCGGCGCATCCGGGGACTCGAGATCGAGCGCGTGGCCCTGGACAAGGAATCGGACACCATTTCCAAGGAACGGCTCGACAGCCTTGATGAGGAGCTCGCGAATCTGCGCGAGCAGGCAGACTCCATGCGGGCCCACTGGCAGGCCGAGAAGGATGCCATCGGGAAAATTCAGGAAATCAAGGAGCAAGCCGAGCAACTGAAGTCCGAAGCCGAGCGCAGTGAACGAGAAGGCCAACTCTCGCGCGCCTCCGAAATCACCTACGGCGATCTTCCAGTCCTCGAGCAACGCATCGAGGAGTCCACCGCTGAGTTGGCCGAGCTGCAGGCTGATCGTCAGATGCTCAAGGAAGAAGTCGACGAGGAAGACATCGCCGAGGTGGTGTCGCGCTGGACCGGTGTTCCCGTGTCGCGCCTCATGCAGGGCGAGATGGAGAAGCTCGTGCGGCTGGAGGACGTACTGCATGAGCGGGTGATCGGACAGGACCTGGCCACCACGGTCGTGGCCAATGCCATCAGGCGTAGCCGGGCCGGACTCTCCGATCCCAACCGCCCGATCGGCAGCTTCTTGTTCCTGGGTCCGACAGGAGTCGGCAAAACCGAGCTTGCACGCAGCCTGGCCGAGTACCTGTTCGACGATGAGCGGTCGATGGTCCGCATCGACATGTCCGAATACATGGAGAAGCACAGCGTGAGCCGCCTGATCGGTGCGCCACCCGGGTATGTCGGATACGAGGAAGGCGGACAACTCACCGAAGCGGTTCGTCGTCGCCCCTACGCTGTGATCCTGCTCGACGAGATCGAGAAGGCACACGGTGATGTCTTCAACGTGTTGCTTCAGCTCCTCGACGATGGTCGATTGACCGACGGTCAGGGACGAACCGTGGACTTCACCAACACGGTGTTGATCATGACATCCAATCTTCCGGGTGATCCCGCCGACTTCTTCAGACCTGAATTCATCAATCGTGTGGATGACATCGTGCGGTTCCGTACGCTCGAGGAGTCGGATCTGGCCGGAATCGTCGAGATACAACTCGAACATCTCCGGGGACGCCTCGCTGATCGTCGCATCAACCTGGACGTGACCGATGCGGCTCTTCAGAAGCTGGCGAGCGACGGATATGATCCGGCGTTCGGCGCCAGGCCGCTCAAGCGTCTGATCCAGCGCGAGGTTGGCGACCGTTTGTCGATGTCGATTCTCCAGGGTGAGATCGCCGAGGACTCAACTGTCACACTCGACGTTGACGACGGTGAGTTCAAGATTTCCTGATTCAGGCAGTGCAGCGGCAAGCCAGCTGGGTTGTCGCAGCCTTCCAACCGAGGGCGGAGGGGATCCGGGTCGTGCCGAACTTCGCGCACGGCCCGGATCCTTTGCTGTCCGTGCGATGCATCTTCGTGATGGCGCTAGGATGGCTCGTCTCCAAATTTGTCGAGGTGAACATCCGTGCCAGCAACCGTCGTGGTCGGCACCCAGTGGGGTGACGAGGGCAAAGGCAAGCTCACAGACCTTGTTGCCAAAGAAATGCAGATGGTGGTGCGCTATCAGGGCGGCCACAACGCCGGGCACACCCTTGTGGTGGACGGTGAGAGCTTCGCGCTCCAATTGGTCCCTTCCGGAGTGCTCTACCCGCACATCACACCCGTGATCGGCAATGGCGTTGTGGTGGATCCGTTCGTGCTGCTCGCCGAGATCGACACTCTGGAAGCCAAAGGTGTCGACTGCTCGCGACTCAAGGTTTCCGGCAACGCACACCTGATCCTGCCGTATCACCAGGAACTGGACATGCTCACGGAGCGGTACCTGGGCAAGAACAAGCTCGGAACCACCAAACGCGGGATCGGGCCGACCTATGCCGACAAGGCCATGCGTGTGGGCATCCGTGCGCAGGACGTGCTCGACGAGAAGATCTTCCGTCAGAAGCTGGATGCCGTGCTGGAAGACAAGAACCGTCTCCTTGCCAAGATCTACAACCGCCTCCCCTTTGATGCCGATGAGCTGGCCGACCGGATATACACCGAGGTCGTTCCGCGCCTCTCGCCCTACATCGCAGATACCGTCGGTCTGGTGCACGAAGCCCTCGATGCTGATCAGCACGTTCTCTTCGAAGGTGCGCAGGCAACATTCCTGGATCTGGACCAGGGCACATATCCGTTCGTGACTTCATCCAACCCCGTGGCCGGCGGAGCATGCCCTGGCGCAGGGATCGGTCCACTCGACATCCAGCGGGTCATCGGCATCGGCAAGGCCTACATCACCCGCGTGGGTGCCGGTCCGTTCCCCACGGAACTCTTCGATGCCGACGGTGACACTCTGGTTGACCGGGGACATGAGTTCGGAACCAACACCGGCCGCCGCCGCCGCCCGGGGTGGTTCGACGCCGTGATGATGCGCCATGCGGTGAGGCTGAACTCGTTGTCGGAGCTGGCCATCACGAAGCTCGACATTCTCGACAGTTTCGAAACACTCAAGGTGTGCGTCGGGTACGACGTTGATGGCACACGCCATGACCGGCTCCCGTATCACCAGTCGGATCTGCATGTGGCCAAACCCATCTACGAAGAACTTCCGGGCTGGCAGACGGATCTCACAGAGGTACGTGAGAAACAGGATCTGCCGGCTGCCGCCGTTGCCTACCTCCAGTTCTTGCAGGATCAGGTCGGTGCACCGATCGGGTTCGTGGGAGTAGGCCCCGGTCGAGATCAATACGTCCATTTCAACGCGTGAGGAGCACGAGATGTCAGTGGTGAAGGTAAATGCAATGGAGGTTCCACCGGGGGCCGGTCCCGAACTCGAGAAGAGGTTCGCTGCCCGTGCAGGCGCAGTGGAGAACTCTCCGGGCTTCGAAGCGTTTCAGCTTCTCCGCCCGACCGAGGGGGAGACCCGTTACTTCGTGATGACCTGGTGGGACAGCGAGGAGTCGTTCCAGAACTGGATGAACAGCCAGGACTTCGCGAAGGGTCATGCCGACGCCGGCCCATCGGGTGATCAGCCAAACCCGGTCACAACGGGATCGTCGATGCTGAGCTTCGAAGTGGTCGAGCAGATTCCGCCCGCGGGCGCCTGATCAGCGATACGGCCGGAGGAGCAAGCAGTGCTGGTTTGTGTTGTCGGTGGGGGAGGCAGGGAGCATGCCCTTGCTTCGGTGCTTGGTCGCACCGCGGAAGTGGTGGTCACCCCGGGAAATCCCGGAATTCCGAACTCCACGGATGCTTTGCCGGAAGAGATCGACGCCGACCTCTACGTCATTGGCCCCGAAGCTCCACTGGTCGACGGGCTTGCCGACCGGCTCCGCGCCGACGGCAAACTCGTCTTCGGCCCCGGAGCCGATGGTGCGATGCTGGAGGGTTCAAAGGCCTGGATGAAAGGACTCCTGGCCGAGGCGGGTGTTCCAACCGCAGACTTCGGAACGTTCGTGGAACGTGGTGATGCCCTGGCCTTCCTGGACACGCTTGAATCTCCATATGTCGTGAAGACCGATGGACTCGCTGCGGGCAAGGGTGTGCTGGTCACCGAGTCGAAGCAAGAGGCTCAGGCAGCAGTCGATCGTTATCTCTCCGGTGAAGCCTTCGGCGCAGCCGGCCAGCGACTGGTGATCGAAGAAGGATTGGTGGGTCCGGAAGTGTCGCTGCTGGCTGTGTGCGACGGAACCAACGCCGTGGCGCTGGCCCCGGCTCAGGACTTCAAACGAATCGGTGATGGCGACCAGGGCGGCAACACCGGTGGGATGGGTGCGTACTCGCCAGTGCCCGTGGCCGACCAGGATCTCGTGGACGACATTGTCGAGAACTGCGTGAAGCCGACCCTCACCACCCTGAGGAATCGCGGGATCGACTACCGCGGGGTGTTGTACGCGGGTCTGATGCTGACGCCGTCCGGTCCGAAGATGCTCGAATACAACGTGCGCTTCGGTGACCCCGAGGCGCAGGTGGTGCTGCCGCGACTCACGTCCAACCTCGGTGAATTGCTTGCCGAAGCCGCGGCGGGCGAATTGAAGAGTCAGCCTGAGTTCTCCTCGAAGGCGCACGTCACGGTGGTTTGTGCATCGGAGAATTATCCCGGCAGTCCACGCACCGGTGACGTGATCAACGGCATCGAGGACGCTCGTGAACTCGAACACGTCGAAGTGTTCTGCGCGGGGGTCACCGAGAACGATCAGGGCGATCTCGTCACCGCCGGGGGACGGGTCCTGACCGTGTGTGCATCCGGCGATTCAATCCCGGAGGCCCGATCGCGGGCCTACGAGGCCGTGTCGAAGATTTCGTGGCCCGGAATGCAGTACCGCAGCGACATTGCGGCCAATCCCGCAGGCGGCTGATGTCCCCGACAGTTGGAGTGATTGGCGGTGGCCAACTCGCCCGGATGCTG
>JAUXGW010000169.1 GCA_030621865.1 Actinomycetes bacterium | reverse complement strand
GATCGTCGGGTTTCACGCACCGATGCCCACCTATCAACCTCGCCGCTGCGCCGATCCCTTCTCAGCCCCCGCAGGCCGAAGCCGGCACCCAGCAATCGGTCGGTCGATCCCCGACAGCAGCGGACACATGGATCATCCGCGTTCGGTGGCGCGGTGACTGCCGAAGCGCTCGAGCAACTCAGCAACCGGCTTCCACTCTGTGCCAGCGTCGGCCGGGACGCTGCCTTCGAGGGTCTTCAGACTCTCAGCCAGCGCACGCTCCTTTTCGGTCAACATGGCCTCGAATGTTTCGTCCAAGACGTAGCCGCGGCCATCTGAGGCGAGCATTCCGACGAGGTCGAGGAAGATCTGGAGTCGCCGAGCAGCGCCCTTGATCTCCTTCGCAGTGGGCCTGGTCGGGTCAGCCGGAGCTGGAGCCATGGCGACTATGTCCAGATCGTCGGACCACAGATCGCCGAAGAGCGGATCGTCGAACAGTGTGAGGACCGTCCCGAATGGCTCAGTATCCGGACCCACTCCACCGTTCACGCCTCGGCGCGCCGAGCGGACCTCGTCCACGAGCTTGTGGAAGTCCTCATCGGTGAGCGAGTAGCCGACGAAGAGCATGTGTCTTGTCATCAGCATCGCCTGTACCAACCCGAACAACGCCCCGTGCCGCAGCGGCGCCTGCAAGTAGTCCCGACGAGTCAGCACGATCGATGCTGAATTCTCGATGTCACCGTGGAGTTTCAGCAGCCACCGATCTTGTCGATTGGCAGGTTCCCTTGGCAGCACGGCGAGGGTGTCGCCAGTAGCAGCCACCGCTTGCTCGAAGAGCTGATCGTAGTTGGTCGTGGCTGCCTCCGTCGTCGGCAAAGAGGCCAATAGTTGGTGGGTCAGTCCGTGTCGATCCGCAGGGAGCTGCTTCCGCAGTTCGTCCGCGAGGTCCAGTCCGGCTTGCTTGTAGCGGCGGGTGATCACCGTGGCTTGGTCCCGGAAGTCATGGAGATGCAGGGCATCAAGGCTGAGCCCGTGTGTCTCCGGCAAGTTGGTTGCCAGAGCGTCCAGCAAACCTTGCCAACTCGGCAGCTGTGCCGAGGCCGATACGCCGGCGCCGACGAACAGGACCAGCTCTCGATTGCCGGTGCGCGCCGCAATCCCCCGGGCCGCCTCGGAGATGTGACTGTCCCGCGCTCCGTCGCCGAGGAAGAACCAGTCTTCTGCCCAGTTGTCGGTGTCTGGCTGCATCCGCTTTCGCACCTGCTGCGCTGCTGCATATTCGCGCCTTGAGCGTGTAACAAGTACGACATCAGCCTCGTTCACGCCGGCAGCTTCGTACAGAGCGGGCACCAAACGCTCGTATACCTCTCCCTTGATGTCCCCTCCGCCGCCATATCCAGTGCCGAGAGCCGGAATGGCCAGCAGCGGTCGGGGAACTCCGGACGCCTTCAGGTTGGCTGCAGCCTCGGCAATGAACGCTGCGGCTGCCTCAAGGGGCCTCGCTGGATCCAACCCAGCCCTGCCGATGTCGGCCAACCACACCCCTGGCGCTTCGGGACCCCGGTGCGAACGGACAACCGTTTGGTCATTCCAGCTGTGGCCGCTCAGCTCCCCGCGTCGATCCAGGCCCACCATCCCGCAGAAGGAGTCCTCCACCATGAAATCCGCGTCCGTGGGCACAAGCACACCATCACAGCGAATCTGTGTCAGGTCGCCAACGGTTACGAATAGATGTCCGGTCATGGTTTCAGTCTGCCGCACCGGGTCGCAGTGGGTCCGCTCAAGCACCTGAGACTGGGAGCCGCTCAGATGGCTCCGGCACAACCGTTCGCGTAACAGGTCCAACACGAGTGCTTGATCGGTCCCAGCGCCAGGGATGTCTGACAGAAGGTGTCGCTCCGAGTTCCTAGAAGGCTCGGCCGCCCAACCACCCAGAACTTCGAGCGCGCGGACCGAAATTCAAGGATCACCCGCTGCGGTGGCCCGACACTCGCCGGGGTTCGGCCGCGGAGCCCACAGACTCCCACTTGCCGATCTGGCCACTCGACATTGGTACGGTCAATGCCATGATCGCCATCCGGAGGATTCGCAACGACGATCCCGACCTCGACCTCCTCGACGACGAGTTCGTTGCCAAAGCAGGAGACCCGATCGGCGGTCTGCACCGATCGGGAGACGACAAAAAGACCTTTGGGTCGCTGCTGGTCTTCGCTGGGCTGGACCCGGGCTGATCCAACCGAACAGCCATGGCTTCCCTCGTACCCAGCAACTTCGACATTGCGTCGCTGCCTCAGTCCGAACAGCGAGTCCTTGGAGCCTTCCTGGATGGCCTCGCGGCGGACTGGCTCGTGCTGCCGTCGCTTCGTATCCGTGACCGGGGAGCGGACCGGGAAATGGATGTGGTGCTGATCGGTCCCAGCCGAGGCGTCCTGATCGTCGAGGTGAAGGGCGGTCTGGTAGCGGGGTCAGACACCGGATGGACGAGCTACGACCAACGGATCAAAGATCCGGTTCGGCAGGCGGAGATGTGCAAGCACGCCCTGATTCGCTACCTCAAGACCACCGCGGTCGGAACATCCGGCTTCTTCATCGACCATGCAATTGCCGTTCCCGATGTGATGTGTCCTGCCGATGGCCTGGGACCCGCTGCGCCACGGCGGCTCGTCATCGACAAGCTGGATCTGCAGCATCCGGAGGCAGCGATCGCCCGGCTTCTTCACGAGCGGGAACCGGTGCCTGGCGACCGCGTCGAGGCTTTCGTGGCGGCCCTGCGTCCGAACGCCACGTTCGACGCTTCCGACCGCACCTATTTCGATGCCGCCGCCGCGGCCATGGACCAGACAACCAGGGAGCGGCTCAGCATCGCCAGGTCGATGGACTCCAACGCCCGGGTGCTCGTCGAGGGTGGAGCCGGTTCGGGGAAGTCCTGGCTGGTCCGTGACTGGGCGCAGCGGGCAACCGGCCGCGGCGAGCGATGCGCTGTGGTGTGCTTCAACCGACCGATGGCCGACCGGTTGGCATCACAACTCGAGGACTGCAGCGCCACCGTGGACAGCTACCACAACCTCCTGGTGCAACTCCTCCAGCCCTTCGGATTCGAGGTGCCTCCCGATCCCAGCCCCCAATGGTGGGAGACGGTCCCGGCAGAGTCCCTCGCCGACCAAGCTGCCCAAGTGGGGACGCCTTTCGACACGATCGTGGTGGACGAGGCACAGGATCTACTGCCGCATTGGCTCGACTCGCTGCGCAGCTTGCTGGATCCAGCGGGACCCGGCCGTCTACTCATGGTGATGGACCCGAGCCAGGCCATCTATGTGGATGACTGGACCGAACCGGCAGAATTCTTCAGGGCGACCCTCGAAGTGAATCTGCGAAACTCGCGTGCGATCGCACGGGTATGCACGCACCTCGGCGGACCGCCGACGCTGGCGAACAGCCCGACTGGACCTTCACCGGACTTCCAGCGTGTGGGTGGCGCCAAGGAGTTGCGAAAGCACGTGAGTCGGAGCATCGACCATCTGATGAACGACCACGGCGTACATCCGACCGAGATCGCCGTGCTCACCACCCACACTGGCACCCGGGATGCACTGATCGGTTCGGTCACATCCGCCGCCGGGCTCGCCAGATGGGAGGACCGCGACGTCGACACGGTGCTCTGTGAGACGATCCAGCGCACCAAAGGCCTGGAATGGACCGCCGTGATCATTGCCACTCTCGACGACCCGGTCGATCCGAGTCTGCTCTACGTCGGTGCCAGTCGACCCCGCATGCACCTGACGATGATCGGCCCCGAGAGCCTCAGCGAAGCCGCAGGACTCAGGCCCCAGGGCTGCTGAGGCCATCAAGTCCCCGGATCAGCTCTCGCGTCGCCGGCGGTCACGCTCGGCAGCCTTGTCGCCCTCGAAGAAGTCGTCCTTGTCGAAACGTTGGCGATTCCGGACCTTCTCACGGCGCTTCGAAGTGGCCTTCGACAGATTCTTGAACGCGGCCCCTGCACCGGCGGAGTCGGATGCCCACGCCTGGGAGGAACGTCCGTCGTAGCCGAGCGCCCTGGATTCCCCGTACACGTCGAGTGCGGCGCTGAGGAACACGAAGGTCCATCCCTCGCTGCTGTGCTGATCGATGAGTCGGCGCACCGCAGCCAGGTCGAGTTCGTGGCTGGCGTTCTCGTGGCCGTCGGTGATGGAGACAACCACGATCTCCTCGGCTGGTTGCCCGGCGGCGCCGAGCGCTCCGACGCGTTGGGCGGCGCGGCTCAGCAGCAGCCCGGTGGCATCCAGCAGGGGTGTGCTGCCACGGGGCACGAATGTTGCGGCATCGAGGGGCACCATCTCGCGTACCGGAACGGCGTCGGCAATCACATCGTGTGGATCATGGCTGTCGAACTGGACCAACGTGATGCGGGAATCGGGCCCTTCTGCCTGCTGATCGGCGAGCAGCTGGTTGAAGCCTCCGATGACGTCGCCGGCGATGGCGGCCATCGAACCGGAACGGTCGAGCAGCACATACAGGTGCACCTCGGGTGCCTCGTCAGAGCCGTGGGGGACGGCGTCGGCGGGATCGGGAACGGGCGAAGTGGGATCGATGGGCATGTGGCATTCCTCTCAGTCGGCGACCACGGCGTTGCGGTCTCTCACCCCTTACGAGCCGCAGTTGGTCGAGAAGGGACACCCGTTCGCCAAGAATCTGCATGGGGGAGGGTTCCGGTGGCGGGTTCCTCACGCCGATGGGCCTCAGGAGACCAAAGTCTCGGTGATCTCGTCGGCCACCGACGCCCACGAACCGGACCCGCCGACGGTGGCAACCTCGACAAGCTCCGAAGCCTGTTCGGCCCGGGACTCGTCGCCGGCGTCGAGCCAGAGTTGTCTGCAGCGCAGCCAACGCCTCCGGGCCGTGGTCGCCTCACCAAGCCGTGTGGCTCGGGCCGCGTCGCGACCCTCGACGATGGCCGCCCTGATCGCTGCGAGCGGCCCACCGGCCAACGGAGCCAGATCCTGCACATCCAACACCTGGACCTGCAGGTCGGAGTCGACCAAGCCAGGAGGCACAACCACCTCGGCGACATCCATCAAGCCCTCACGTCGCAGAGGTGCCTGGCCCAGCAGCACCAGACCGCTCCGGTGCAGCACCCGGACCCAGCGGTGTGAATCCGCCCGGGCCACGCGCACCCGCACCAGCGCATCGCCGACCCGGACCAGCTCCGTCGGCTCGATCTGGGCCGGTGGAGGCGGAGCTGCGGCCGCGTGGATGGGCGGCAGCTCCTCGCGTCCGTCAAGGTCGGCCGGGTGTTCTCTCCGCATCGCCGCGACTGTCAGATTCTCGGGTCGGAAGTGGAGGCGGTCAAGGCGGTGGATGAGACGCATGATCTCCGTTGATGGCGTCGGGTCGATCTTGGTGGCCCGCTGACACAAGCTGCGGAGGGCGTCGGCCACCTCCTCATCGATCAGCGTCAGGTCGTGGTCATCGATTTCGTCAGTGAGCTGACCGGCCCGGGAGAGGACGGTGGGCAGCAGCGGACGCAGGGCCGAACCCACCGCGGTGCGGGGAGCGAAGAGGGCGAGTTCCAGCGATGCTGCGAGCTGGGCCA
>JAUXGW010000199.1 GCA_030621865.1 Actinomycetes bacterium | reverse complement strand
ACTTGTCGTACCCGTGGTGGAACGACTCGCGGATCCCGATGGTGGACGTGCCTACATCCAGATCCGCGCCCAGACAATCGGGCATCCGACCTACTCGCCATTCGAATTCGACTACTCCGACGGCGCCCGACGCCTCATGCGAGAGACCGTTCGCCTGGGACTCCCGGTGCAGGACGATCTCCTGGCGCTACGGGCTCAACTCATCGTCGCAATGCTGTTCCACGGGCTCGCCGACTGGATGAACCAGGACTCCGGCGACGGCACCGGGTTACCCGACGACCTGATCGTCTCCAGCCTCATCGATGCCATCAGCGCGGTGTTGTTGTCTCCTCCGTCGCAACAAACTCTTGATCAAACGAGGTAAACGAATGTCCAAACCAGATGCTCTACCGGTCTCGGAAAACCTGGACGCCGATCGTGCCGCCCGACTCAGTTCCGGGGAAGCCTGGAATGACTTCTGTGACACCCTCAAGGCGGGCGGGCAGGTCGTGCTCGACCACACGGAGAACGATGAGCGCGATCGCGTGGAGGGATTCAGATTCCTGACCCGCATGATGCTCACGGCCACGTTGCGAAGCGTCGAACGGCGCATGCCGGACTCCGAGAAGGCGCGGATCCCGGTGATTCCTCCTCCGTTGATCGGCGGAATCGGAGTGCAGTCGCCCAATCAGGATCACATCGTTCAACCCGTGGACGGCCGCCGCACCTACAAGGTCACCGGACATCGCGGCACGGCACCGTATGTCCACCTGTCGTCGTGGACTCCCCCCCCCATACCTGAAGAAGTTGGTGCAGTGCGCACCGGGGATCACGCCATCGAAGCGCTCAAGACCTTCAATCCCAACTCGGCTGTCACTCCATTCACGGCGATGCTGGACGAGTTCACCGATGACGACGGCTCCGTGGAGTTCTTTCTCTCGACTGACCGGATGCAAGGCAACTGGTTGCCCATGGAACGAGGCACCCGTGAGCTGATGGGACGGGTCGTCTACGACGATCGTCAAGCCCAGGTGGCGCCCGATCTGTGGATCGAATGCCTCGACCCCGAACCCGGCGCCAGTGGCGAAACTCCGTTGCCGGCCGAGATGTCCAACCGCCTGGCCGTGACTTCCCAGCTCATACTGGGCATGGGTTTCGACTACGCGAACTGGGTGGCCGAAATCGGCGAGGTGGAGAATCGCCTCGCCACCACGGATGAGACCTACCGGAGCATCGGTGGTTCACCCGACGATCGAGTCTTCGAGTTCGGCTACTGGCGAATCCCATCCGGTCAGGCACTCGTGATCGAATTCGACGAACCCGACTGCAAGCACTGGAACTTCCAGCTGTGCAATCACTGGATGGAAAATCTGGCGAACTACATGACCGGCCAGGGTTACGTGTCGAAAGACAATGCCGTGGTCAGCGACACCGGCCGGATTCGGATCGTCGTCAGCCCCGAAGACCCGGGTACTGACAACTGGATCGACTGCGGAGACAGAGATCACGGTGTGATGGGTTTGCGCTTTGTGGCACCGGCGGTGCGGCCGGAGACCAAGGTCACCCTCGTGCCACTGCCGGATGCGCTCAACCACTGAGTGAGCAGAACCGCACACATGATGCGCAGATGCGTTTCAGGCGCTCAGTTGGCTTCTTGACTTGTCCCTCAGACGCGTGACCTTTGCATCAGGCAAGTCACCTGTGCGGCGGTGCGCGATCATCTGTGCTTCTGTGAGCGAGGGACCACGGCCCCCACTCTGATGGCAGCCGCGAGTTCGTCGAGACCATGACCCTCCGGAGTGGATGCCGCAGCTGTCAGTGCGATGCCGAGTTCGTCCACCACGCTGGATGCCGCAGCCTGGGCGATGAGCACACGGACCCGGCGGGCCGTGGACACCATGGCGGCAGTGTCACCGCCGGGATCCCACATCTCCTCGACCACCAACTGCACCAGCCCCTGCGCCTGTATCCGGGCTCCGGCACGAAACGACGCCACGAATTCCAGGACGTCGTCAAGGACCGCACCGGCGGCAACTGCCTCGGCAACCAGGCGGAGCAGGGCAGGCGACCGCACCGCATAACGATCGCCACGGTCCCCTGTCTTTCGGATGAGCCCGGCATCCTCGGCTCGTTGGAGGTGATCGGGACCGCTCAGCCCAGGAACCTCCTCACCCAGTTCTGACTCCGACATCGACATCGACGCCTCGTCGAGCACGGCAGGTCCCGGATCACCAAGGGTCAGCCCCGGCTCACCAAGGGCCAGCACAGTGCCGAGTGAACGTCCTTCGCTCCACGCGCCCAACAGATCGCGGATTCCGGCCAGGGAGTATCCCCGGGCCTGCAGGCGACCGACCAGCCTGAGCCGTTCCAGATGGTGACGGCCATAGATGCCGACCCTGCCCTGTTTCTCAGGCGGTGGCAGCACTCCAACTGTGCGGTACTCACGGATCGTGCGGGTCGGCACACCCGCCGCCGCCGACAGTTCGTCAATCGTCCAGCGCGGATCGCCCGCGTGATCATCACCCTTAGACATTGCCGGTATTTACCGTTACGATCATTGACGTGAACGATACTGGAGATTCCCGCCCAGTCAACCCACACGGAGATATCGACTCGGGAGCATGGCTCCTCCTCGAGGAGTTGCGCGTGCGGCTGGACGCACCAGACCTGAGATTCTCGGACGCGCCGCAGCGACTCGGCGGCGGATTCTGGGCCGAGATGTTCATCCTGCACCTCCACAACCCGCCAAGCGGCCTGCCGAGCGACGTCGTCGCCCGCATCGCACCGGATCCGGAGAAGTCGGCCTGGGAGAGCACGGTGCAGTCCGGAGCGGCGGCCCAGGGGTTCCACACTCCTGCGATCCTTCTCACCGGCACACCGGACGGTCTCCTCGGGCGGGCATGGGCACTGATGGACGTGGCTCCCGGCCAGCCATTGCTCGCAGGACTCTCCGGTCCGGGTGCCCTCATTCGTTTCCCATCCCTGGTTCGCCGGCTCCCCGACCAACTCGCCCGCATCACTGCCGAGTTGCACGCCATCGATGCGGCCCCGATTCGATCCGAGCTGGAAGACCTGACCGGTCGCTCGGTGGGCGTCGAACGGCGACTTGACCGCTTGGCGGATCGCGCCGCCCGGGCCGAAGATCCATTGCTCATCGGGGCTGTTTCCAGACTCCAGGACACACAACCGGAGCCGATCACGAACGTGGTCTGCCATGGGGACATCCACCCCTTCAACGTGCTCGCCGACGGCGACCAACTCACCCTCGTCGACTGGACCGCAGCCCAGATCGCAGATCCCTCCTGTGACCTCGCCTTCACCGCGCTGCTTCTCGGCACACCACCCCTCGACGCACCCAAAACCCTCCGACCCGCAATCAACGCCGCCGGCCGGAAACTCTCCCAGCGCTTCCTCTCCAGATACGAATACCACAGCCGATCAGCGATCGACCCGCGACGTTTCGACTGGCACACCACACTCCACGCCGTCCGCATTCTCGACGAAATCACTGAGCGGGAATCGCGAACCACCGAGTCCCGGCCAGGCGACACCGACTCCAGACCGGGCGATGCCGTTGACATCCGGCAGGATCACCCATGGCACGCCCTCACACCGGCCATGAGCCAACTGGTCGAACAATTCACCGGTTCCCATCTGTGATGACCGGGATCTCCTACCCGATCGTCACATCAGTCCGAGCTGGGACAACGCGACCGCCTTGGTGAGGTCACCATCGATCGACAGGCGGTTCGTGGAGAACGCGTCTGCCCCGTCGAGTTGTCCGTTGGCAATGGCCACGTAGTCGTCCACATTCGCACTGATGGTCACCTCTGCAAGTGTCTCGCCCTCATCGTCGGGCTGGGACACCTCGAGCTTTCCGTCGCGTACCGTCACGAGCCATGTGCCTCCGCCAGAACCTGTGAGCTTGAACCCCGCCCGGAGCTCGACATCGCCCTTGTCCGTGGGATCGAACCGCTCGGCCATCCGCTCGAACACTTCCGAAGCCGAGAGGGCCGGATCCCCGAGGCGTTGGGACTTCACACCCTCGGCGGGAAGCAGGTCGGCCTCCATCGCTGCGACCGACTCGGCCAGGATCGCGACCATCTCGTCCACGCAGTCACGGTCCACCGTCAAGGGAGGGGCGAGGCCGACGGTCTCGATCCCCATCGCCCGGCAGTAGAGACCGCGATCCCAAGCGCCGTGTTCGACATGAAGACACGCGCTGTGCGGACGGGAGAATCCCCGCTTCGTGTCGCGGTCGGCAACGAACTCGACTCCTGCCATCAAGCCAAGGCCGCGCACATCACCGACGGAGTCGAACCCGTCCAGCTCCTCGTGAAGACGTTTCAGGAGATAGGCGCCGACGTCGGCGGCATTGGCTACCAAGCCGTCG
>JAUXGW010000222.1 GCA_030621865.1 Actinomycetes bacterium | reverse complement strand
AGATGGCGCTGGACCGGTTGCCCCTGCAATACGTGGTGGCCGATGAAGCCCAGTTCTTCTCGGCCGAACAGGTGGACCAACTGGCGGCTCTCGTGGATCTGCAGGACATCGACGTGTGGGCGTTCGGACTCCTGACTTCATTTCAGGGTCGACTGTTTCCGGGCACAGCCCGGCTTCTCGAGATGGCCGACGAGACGGAAGAAATCCAGGTCGAAGCCCGCTGTTGGTGTGGTCGCAGGGCCACCCACAACGCCCGACTTGTGGACGGCGTGATGGTCATCGAGGGTGACCTGAAAGTGGTCGGAGACACCACGCCGCCGGGTGGTACACAACCGCGGCTGGATCTGGCCGAACCTGAAGTCACCTACGAGCTGCTCTGCCGGCGGCACTGGATCAAATGTCAGGTGGGTCCACTAGATGAGTGATCCGTGGGACTCCCATGCGCAATGGTGGCAGGAGGAGTTCACCGACGGTGCTGATCCCGAATACTCCGAGCAGATTCTTCCTCTGATCGAATCCGGCATCGACGCCGGCTCGACCGTGCTCGACATCGGAACCGGTGAGGGTCAGGTAGCCCGACTGCTCGTGGAACGCCTCGGCTGTGAGGTGATCGGAGTGGATCCGGCTGGGGCTCAGATTGCAGAGGCTGAAGCTCGCGGCGGAGGACCAACGTATTTGCTGGGTGGCGCGGATTCCCTTCCGGTGCCCTCAGCTGCGTTCGATTCGGCGGTCGCCTGCCTCGTGTTCGAACACATTGGTGACGTTGATGCAGCACTGCGCGAAGTCGCCCGAATCCTGAAACCGGGCGGGACCTTTCTATTCCTGCTGAATCACCCGCTCCTGCAGACTCCCGACAGTGGCTGGATCGATGACCACATGGTTGATCCACCTGAGCAGTACTGGCAGATCGGTCCCTACCTGGAGGAGGCGGAGACGGTGGAACAGGTTCAGAAGGGTGTGTTCATCACGTTCTTCCACCGACCGCTGTCGAGGTATCTCAACACTGCATTCGATGTTGGATTGAGCCTGACCCGCATGGAGGAACCGTCACCTCCGCAGGGATTCCTCGAACGGGCGCCTGAGTATCCGGCTGCGGCAAGCATCCCGAGATTGCTCTTCCTGCGGTTCACCAAGATCGACTAGGGACCCAACGAGGCCCGGGTTGCCCAGATCCGGATGGACCTGCCGCCGGTGGACCTGCTGCCGAGTGGACCTGCAGCCGGGTTGATGGCAGGTAGCGTTTCGGTGTGGTCGATGTCTTGTTAATTGCCGGAATGTCGGGAGCGGGTCGAACCCAGGCCGGCAACACCCTTGAGGACCTCGGTTGGTTCGTGATCGACAACCTGCCGGTGGAACTCATTCCGAAAGTCGCCGAACTGGCGCGCTTCCAGGATGCCTCAGCGATTGCGCTGGTGGCCGGAACCGATCACCAGGTCGGCCGACTCGATGATGCTGTGCTGGAGCTGCGTTCCACCGGAGCTCAGGTACGGACGCTGTTCCTGGATGCATCCACACCGGTGCTCGTGCGTCGTTATGGCGACACCAAACGGCGTCACCCGCTCCTCGAAATGGTCGGTTCGGTGGAGGCCGCCGTCGAAGAGGAGCGTCGTCTCCTTTCGGGTGTCAGGGGTTCCGCCGATTGGGTTGTGGACACGTCGGACTTGAACATTCACCAGTTGAAGCGCCGGGTCACCGAGCTGTTTGCCGAAAGAGCGGTTGGATCCTCCACCCAGGTCACCGTGATGTCATTCGGATACAAACACGGTGTGCCGCCCGATGCAGACCTCGTCTTTGATTGCCGATTCCTTCCCAATCCCCATTGGGTGGAGGAACTCCAGTCCCTCACCGGGTTGGATCCCGAAATACAGGAGTACGTGCAGGGAAACCCGCTCGCGGCAGGTTTCACAGACCGGGTTGAAGGTCTGCTGGAGTTCTTGATTCCCGCCTATGTCGATGAGGGCAAGTCGATCCTGACGGTGGCTTTCGGTTGCACCGGCGGTCACCATCGATCGGTGACGATGGCAGAGCATCTGGCTGCGTGGCTGAGAAACAACGGCCAGAAGCCTCGGATCCGGCATCGCGACATCGAGAAATGACGTCGGTTGTTGCGATAGGGGGCGGGCATGGCCTCGCGGCCACGCTGCGGGCTCTTCGTCGTTTGCCGGTGGAGCCAACGGCAGTGGTGTCGGTGGCCGACGACGGCGGATCCACCGGGCGACTACGTGCCGACACTGACCGCGCCGCACCGGGTGACATTCGCCGGTGCCTCCTGGCGCTGGCCGCCCAGCCAAATGCCCTGACCAGGGCCATGGATCATCGCTTCACCACGGGGGAGTTGGAAGGCCACGCGTTCGGCAATCTGCTGATCGCAGCGATGGAGGAGTCCGAAGGCAGCCTGCTCGTTGCACTGGAGGAGATCTCGAGCTTGATTCCAACGGTCGGCCGAGTCCTGCCCGCAACCGGCGAATTCGTGGAACTCGTGGCGGAGTTGGGTGACGGGCGGAGCATCAAGGGCCAGGTTGCGATCGCCAACTCGGAGGGGATCCGCCGCGTCCACCTCGAACCGGCGGCACCGGCGTGCCCGTCCGCGATCGACGCAATCGGGGAGGCCGACCTGATTCTGTTGAGTCCGGGTTCCCTGTTCACGAGCGTGCTCGCAGCTGCGGTCGTTCCGGGTATTCCCTCAGCAATCGCGACTGCACCCGGGCGAGTGGTCTACGTCAGCAATCTGCATCCTCAGCACAGGGAAACCGAAGGATTCTCCCTTGCCGACCATGTTGGCGCCCTGGTTGATCACAACATCCGCGTTGATGCTGTGATTTTCGATCCGCAGTGGATCGGGCAACCGGATGGCCTGGAATCGGCAACGTCGGGTCGGCCGATCCCTACTGCGATGCCTGCGATGGTGGGTGATGACGACGGTCGAATCCATCAGAGTGATCGGCTGGCCGAAGCCCTGCGACCCCTGATCGCGCCCGCGGAATAGACCTTCGATTCGGGAGTTGGTGTGTCGATTGGCACTCAGCGTTGTTTTTTGGTCGGATATGGGGACCTTGTGAATCAGTGCACGAGGCCTCAACCGCAACACCAGGGGTGTTTTCAATGACAGTTCGAGTAGGTATCAACGGCTTCGGCCGGATTGGTCGCAACTTCTTCCGGGCCGCCAAAGCCCGCAACGCCGACCTCGAGGTCGTCGCAGTGAACGATCTCGGTTCGCTCGACACGATGGCGTTGCTGCTGAAGCGTGACTCCATTGCCGGGACCTACCCCGGTGACATCGAGGTCGTGGAAGGGGGAATCTCGGTGGACGGCGACGTGATCAAGGTCCTTTCCTACCGTGATCCCAAGGACATCCCGTGGGGAGATTTCAACGTGGACGTCGTCATCGAGTCCACTGGGTTCTTCGCCACCCGCGACGCCGCAGCCGCCCACGTCGAAGGCGGAGCGCCTCGCGTGATCGTGTCGGCTCCCGCCACCGGCGCGGATGCCACTTTCGTTGTCGGCGTGAACGACGACACCTTCGACCCAGCCGAGCACATTGTGGTTTCCAACGCGTCTTGCACCACGAACTGCTTCGTGCCGCTCATCAAGGTTCTCGACGACGCCTTCGGTGTCGAGAAGGGCCTGATGAACACCATCCACGCCTACACCGGTGATCAAAGTCTGGTGGACGGTCCACACAGTGATCCCCGCCGTGCCCGAGCCGCTGCGATCAACGTCGTTCCGACCTCGACCGGCGCCGCCCGCGCCACCGGCCTGGTGCTTCAGTCCATGCAGGGCAAGCTCGACGGAACCTCGCTGCGTGTTCCGGTGCCGACTGGTTCGATCACCGACTTCGTGGGTGTTCTCGGTCAGGACGTGACCGTTGACGAGGTCAACGCAGCCTTCAAGGCCGCCGCGGCCGAGGGTCCCCTCAAGGGAATCCTCGAGTACAGCGAAGAGCCCCTCGTGAGCTCCGACATCGTTGGCTCGACCTACAGTTCGATCTTCGATTCCGGTCTGACAATGGCCATGGGCAACCTCGTGAAGGTTCTGTCCTGGTACGACAATGAGGCCGGTTACTCCAACCGT
>JAUXGW010000029.1 GCA_030621865.1 Actinomycetes bacterium | reverse complement strand
GCGGAGAGATCTGCCCACTCCTTGCGCGGGAGATGAGCCATGTCGGCGTCGAGGACCTGGATGCAGACGTGGTCCGCGCCGGCGTCGCGGTGAGCCTGAATGCGCGCGAGGACATCGTCCATCGTTCCCCAGGCCACAACGGCGTCCACAACCCGGTCATCAGCGTTGGAGATTTCTTGTTCTGTGTAACCGAGTCGCATGAGATTATTCGCATAGTTGGGTAGGCCGAGGTAGATCTCCATGTGAGAACGCGCCGTGGCGCGCGCAGTGGAGGGATCGGTGTCGAACACCACCATTTGTTCCACGGCCAGAAGTGGCTCGGGTCCCATGACCTCCCGGGCGATCGCCGTGTGTTCAGGAGGCACGAAGTAGGGATGTGCTCCCGCCGTGCGATCCGCGGCCAGCTTCAACATCCTGGGTCCGAGTGCAGCCAGGACCATCTGCGCCGGTGGTTCTCCGGTGGGAGCAAGAAACAGCGCCCTGTCCATGGCATCCAGGTACGCAACCATTTCCGTGTACGGCTTTGAATACTCATGTTTGCGGATCCCGGCCACCAGATGACCGTGGCTGACTCCCAGGCCCAGAAGGAAACGGCCGGGATGCGCCTCATTGATGGTCTGCATCGCGGCGTTGGTGGTCATTGCGTCCCTGGCGTACCGATTGGCAATTCCCGTTGCGACCTTGAGGGACTCCGTGGCCTCGAGCAGGATCAGGGAGTGCGCCAGAACGTCGCGCTGAACAGCTTCCGGCACCCAGAGTGCGCCGAAACCAAGTTCCTCGATCTCGGCGGCACACTCCCTCGCCACTGCCGAGGGCTGCAAGTCGAGCGCAGCAGTCCAGATGCCATGGGAACCGATGTCGATGTTCGGATTCTGCATTCTGCGGACCCTACCCGCGATCAGGAACCCGGAAAGCGCGATCAGGAACCCGGTAAGCGAGTGAGATGCGGGAGTCGCCCTGCCCCGGAGGGATCCGGGCAACTCCCGCATCGAACTGATGGGGTATAAGCACCGGACACCACCCTCAAGAACCGATCAAGTGCTATTGATCTTTTCTATTACATGTTGATGGGAGTGGCAAGCACAGTCACCCAAGAAAGCTTCGAAATGCCTCCATGCGCTCCTGATCTTCACGCTACCGCAACAATCCACACGACTTTTCAAGTCAGATTGTGTCCGATCCGCATATCGAATCATGTTCACTCTTGAGATGCAAACGTAGCATCTGCTATGCAATTACGTAGCAGATGCTACGTTGGTCCTCATGGCACGTTCTGATCGGGAAACGCGGTTGCTGGCGGCCGGCTGGCGGGTGGTCGATGCTCTGTCGCTACCGAACAGCCTCGGGGGATTCACCGCCGCGGAGGTATGCCGGGAGGCGGGAGTCAGCACGGGTTCGCTGTTCCACCATTTCGCCACCATGGAAGCCCTGGCCGAGGCAATGTTGGCCGACCTCTCCGAGGACACCGGAACATACACAGAACCAACCTGGCTTGGTGAAGCCGCAAAAGACATCAACGTCCTCGACCTGGTTCACGATTCCACCACTGCTCGGTGGAGACGTCACACGAGTGAACCGGGAAGGGATTCCGACTTCCGCCACGAGCTGCTCGGCATCCTGAACCATTCCCAACCGCTACCGCAGGAACAGCGCACAACCCACATGGGTGGAGGGAGCACGGAGCCCCACATGGTCGGCGATGTCATCAGGAGCCGCTTCGCTGCACGCCAGGAAGTCATCAAGACCGTGTGGACCGACGTGCTCCGCAGCGTTGGGCGCACCGTGGTGGAGCCCTTCACCCCGGACCGACTCGCCACCGGAGTCACGGCCATTTACCAGGGGCTGGCCCTGCGCCACATGTTCGATCCCGACAGCGTCGACGACGAACTGCTCGCGGATCTCACGAGCACGTTGGTCGCAGGACTTTCCAAACCGCTGGGATCTGACCGCAATCTTGGGGACGTGGCGGAAGCCTTCGGACGCCCCGTCGAGACACCGGCCACTCCCCAGGCCCGATCAGGTGCCCGCCGACGAGCCGAGACGCGCGCCCACATCGTGAGCGCCTCAGTGGGACTTTTCCACTCTGGGTGGGAAGAGGTGACGGCGCTGGAAGTGGCCGAGAACGCCGGAGTGTCCAGCCAGACCATTTCGAACGTGTTCGGCGACGTACGCACATTGGCAGCCAACACCTTCGCGATTCACATGGACACCATCACGGCGGCAACCGAAGCCGCATTACCCCGGGGGCAGCACCCGGAGAACCCCGATGATGCCCTAGCGGTGATTCGGGCTGCGTTGGCAGCTCTTGCTGAGTCCGCGCTCGCCGACCCTGGGCCAGCCCGCGCCCTCTTGTCCGAACGTCTGGCCACCATCCGGCGAACTGGGGAGGCGCTGTCGGCCGGCGACATCCGCGTAGAAGTGCCCATCACCCGCGAAGTGTTGCCGATACTCGAGCGCTTCTGGTTCAACAGCAACGGATTGGTGCTGGCGCGAACGCTCACCCACTGCGTGCTCACCCAGGCCGTGCTCGAAGTCGGGGAACCGGTGGAAATCGCGGATCAGGTGATGCGTATGCTTCCCGAGCCCGATACCGCAATGACTTCACGAGAGTGAACCCGTTTCACGAACAAATCGCGGAATCCGTTTCACGAACAAATCGCAGCCCATGACGCTGACCGCTCCCGACTGCCGGATTCTGATCCCCACGCGCTAATCTGACGACTCGTCAGGTGTTCACACAAACCAGTGAACCTGACCAGGATCAGACGATTGCGGGGCCGATCATGTCCGGAGAATCCACAACCAACACACGCCGGAGATTGCCGGCGGTCGAGGGCTGGTTCACAGTGCCGGAAGCGGGATCAGACCAGTCCCCCGCCCTCATCGGCACCTTGTGTCGCTCGAGCGGCACCTACTTCTTTCCGCCCGAACGGGTGATGTCCCGCGCACCGGGGCATTCCGACTCAGACCTCGTTGACGTGGAACTCTCCACTCGCGGCAAGATCTGGAGCTACACCGACGCCCAGTACCAACCGCCTCCTCCCTACGTTCCTGTGAGCGACCCACACGTTCCGTTCGCCATCGCTGCTGTGGAACTGGAGAAAGAGAAGATGGTGGTGATGGGACAGGTGGTGCCCGAAGTCGCTGTCGCCGACCTGCGGGTCGGCATGGAGATGGAACTCGTCATCGACACGCTCAATGTGGAAACTGACGAAGAAACCGGTGAAGAGGTCGAGATGGTCATCTGGAAGTGGAAGCCTGTCGAAGGCGGGAGCGCATCATGAGCAACGCAACTGTCGATCAGGTCGCCGTCCTCGGAGCAGGTATGCATCCCTGGGGCAAGTGGGGACGCAACTTCGTCACCTACGGAGTGGCAGCAGCCCAGGCGGCCCTTGAAGATGCGGGAATCGACTGGAAAGACGTGGGATTTGTTGCCGGCGCCGACACGATGCGCAACGGATATCCCGGGTATGTGTCCGGAGCCACGTTCGCTCAGGCACTCGGCTGGACAGGTATTCCGGTCACCAGCACATACGGAGCATGCGCCTCCGGCGCCATGGCTCTGGACGCAGCCCGCCAACGCATCCTTTCGGGCATGTGTGATGTTGCACTGGTTGTGGGCGCAGACACCACGCCGAAAGGTTTTCTGAAGCCAAATGTGGGTGGCCGCGAGGACGACCCGGATTGGCTCCGCTTCAAACTCCTCGGAGCCTCCAACCCGACCTACTTCGCACTGTACGCACGAAGGCGCATGGAGCTCTACGGAGCCACGCAGGATGACTTCGCCGCTGTCAAGGTGAAGAACTCTCGCCACGGTCTGGGAAATCCATACGCCCGCTACCGCAAGGAGGTGACCGCTGAGGACGTATCAGCATCACCGTTGGTGGCCAGTCCGCTTCGACTCCTGGATATTTGCGCCACCTCCGACGGCGGCGCCGCCATGGTGTTGACCTCGATGGAATACGCCAGGAAACACCTCGGTGACAAGTCGCCGGTGAGGATTTCGGCGATCTCGACGGTCACGCCGACCTTCCCGAACACGATCATCGAGATGCCCGAGTTCGCCACCGATTCCGCAGCCGGAATCCCCGCGCCGGACCTCAAGTTCAAGCAAGCCATTGGACACGCCGCCTATGCCCAGGCCGGCATTGGTCCGGACGATGTGGACGTCGCCGAAGTGTATGACCTCTCCACTGCCCTGGAACTCGACTGGTATGAGGATCTCGGGTTCTGTGGTCCCGGCGAAGCCGAGAAGTTGATCAGGGACGGAGTGACCACTCTTGATGGACGTCTGCCGGTCAACCCCAGTGGTGGACTTGCGTGTTTCGGAGAGGCCGTACCGGCTCAGGCCATCGCCCAGGTCTGCGAACTGACGTGGCAACTTCGCGGCGAGGCCGAGGGCCGTCAGGCCAAGGACCCCAAGGTGGGCATCACTGCCAATCAGGGACTGTTCGGCCACGGCAGTTCGGTGATCCTCACTCGTTGAGCAACTCTGGACGAAGCCTCTGCCGCGGGGCAGCAGGCCCTCAACCAAGCACGACCCCGTGAGTCCTACGATTGCCACTGTGAATGGCATCGCGCGCAACCACGGGATTCAGGATCCTGCGCACGGTCATGGGCCGCGCCGGGCTTCCCGCCGCTCCCGGGGCATTCCGCCGTTCCAGGTGATGGATGTGGTCACCGAGGCTGCGGAGCTGGACCAGATGCGCTCGGAGGGTGATCCGGGTGTTTGCCACCTGGAGGTCGGCCAACCATCCGGAACCGCGCCCGAATCGGTTCTCGAGGCCGCTCGCGAAGCACTGGGTTCGCCAATTGTGTATACCGATTCGCTCGGTCGCACAGATCTGTGCCGGAAGATCTCGCGGTCGTACGGCTTGCGGCATGGTCTCGACCTGAACCCTGAACGCATCGCCGTCACCACCGGCGCATCGGCCGGCTGCGTCCTCGCTTTCCTCGCAGTGTTCGATCCGGGCGACAGGCTCGGCGTGGTGGAGCCCGGGTACCCCTGCTACGCGAATGTCGCCCGGTCACTCGGCATCGAGACCGTCCGGGTGTCTGTCGATGAGGAACACGGCTACCAGCCCACACGCGAAACCCTCGACGCAGCCGGACCTCTGGACGGGTTGATCGTGGCGAGTCCCTCCAACCCGACCGGAACTGTTCTCAGCGCCACCGAACTCGAAACCATCCATGAGTGGTGCCAGGGGAATGACTGCTTCTTGTTGGTCGACGAGATCTACCACGGAACATCGGACATCACCGAACCCACAGCCGCCGACCTGGCCGACACGATCGTGATCCAGAGTTTCTCCAAGTATTTCTGCATGACTGGCTGGCGAATCGGATGGCTGGTGCTCCCCGAGCAGTTCCGCAGACCGATCCAGATGCTGGCCCAGAACTTGTATCTCTGCCCGCCGAGCATCTCCCAATCTGCAGCGCTGGGAGCCTTCGACGCAACTGAGGAGCTCGACCAGCGCGCTGCGGTGTACCGGACGAACCGCAACATCCTCACGACCGCTCTGGTGAATGCTGGAGTGCACCGCATCGCCCCGGCATCCGGAGCGTTCTACATATGGGCGGACCTTGGCCACGTGGGCAACTCGAACGACACGGCCAAGGCCCTGCTCAATGATGTTCGGGTGGCGTGCACACCCGGCGGTGACTTCGATTCGCGCACCGGAGATCGTCACATCAGGTTCTCCATTGCCGGCTCCACAGGGGAGATAACAGAAGCCGCCTCCCGACTTTCGAGTTGGCTGCCATGACCAGCACCAGTCTTCGCAAGATGAATGCCGCCGATCTTCGCCACTGGATCACCACGTCAAACGCTCCGGCTGCTCGATGGCTCCGCCAGATCGCCCGCGGCGGACTCCGAATCCGGGCCCGTACCAGGAGTGGTTCGATCTCTGCTGAGATGGACCGCATCGTGACCGAGGCAACATCCGGTCGCGTCGGCTCCGGCCATCCGGATTCCCTGCCCCGTGATCGACCCGCGAGGCCGACTCCCGTTGCACCCGATCGAACCGCGGGGGGATCCAGGCCATGATCACTGATCCTGATCCCGCGAGCGGACTCGACCTTCACGACGTGAAGACGGCTGCCGTGGTTGCCCCGAGTCCGGTGCCGCTGCGCTTCGGTGGGGCGGAGCGACACTGGGATGCCCTGCGGGCAGGCCTCGAACACCGTGGAATCTCCACCGACATCATCAAGATCCCGGTGAGGGAGGATCGTCTCACCGACCTTCTCGACTCCTACGAAGCGTTTCGGTTCATCGACCTCTCACACGTGGATCTGGTGATCACCGGCAAGTATCCGGCCTGGATGGTGCAGCATCCACGACATGTCGTGTGGATGCTGCATCCTCTTCGCGGGCTCTACGACACGTACAATCCGGCGGCGTTCGAGGATCGGAGAACTCCGGACTCGCAGAGCATGCCTGCACTCTCCCGAGCGCTCTCCGCTGATCCGTCCCGAATTGATCCGCTGGAAATCATCGACCTCACACGTGCGGTTGCGGACGAACTGGGTCCGGATTCCACCGCCCCGTCCGGTCCCCTCAGCCTTCCGGGTCCTCTGTCCCGATCGGTCATCCAGTCCCTGGATTCGTGGGCGCTGAGTCCCCGCCGGGTCCACAAGTACATGGCCATCTCCGAAGTGGTGGCCAACCGACACTCGTACTTTCCCCGGGGAAAGGTGATCCAGGTCCTTCATCCACCGCCGATCGGACCAGATCAGTCGGCCTCCGAGGATGGCTCGCAACGCAGCGAGGAAACACGGCAACGAACGCAAGGAGCGCGCAAGCCACAGTTCCTGGCACTGTCCCGACTGGAGCCGGCCAAGCGGGTGGATCTCGCAATCGGTGCGTTTCGTCGTGTCGACGATCCCGAAGCGCGATTGGTGGTGGTCGGTGAAGGCTCCCAGCGTCGCGCTCTCGAGGATCAGGCGAGCGGGGATCATCGAATCTCGTTCCGGGGTTTTGTGTCCGACTCCGAAGTTGACCGTCTGCAAAGGGATTCGCTGGCGGCTGTGGTCACACCCCTCGAGGAGGACTTCGGGTACGTCACGGTTGAAGCAATGCGCAGGTCCACGCCGGCAATCACCACAACGGACTCCGGGGGTCCGGCGGAGATGGTGCACGATGGCGTCGATTCCCTGGTGGTTGAGCCCACTGAGCGGGCTCTGGCCGGCGCGATGCAGCAACTTCTGGACTCACCTGCATTGGCTGCACAACTCGGAGCAGCAGCGCATGACTCGGTGACACACCTCAACTGGAAGGCCGCGATCGACGAGATCCTCCGACCGGTCGAGACAGTTGTTCGCAGGCAATCCCGAAAGATCGTGGCCGTCAGCACCTATCCGGTCAAGGGTGCACGAGGTGGTGGACCCCAGCGGGCATCACATCTGCTCTCGGCATTGGCCGAGTTGGGGTGGGAAGTGGTCGTGGTGTGCCTGGATGCCGAGGGAGTGGCAACAACACCGGCCCCGGATGACGGCTTCAGACAGGTTGCCGTTGCACCGTCGGTGCGACATGCCGAGGCAGAGGCGCAGCTACGACGGCTGACGGCCAACGTGTCGATCACGGACATCGGCGCCACAGTTCTGTGGTCGGCGACCCCTGAGTTCGTCGCCGCCCTGACCCATGAACTCAGCGACGCCACAGCCGTGGTGGCGGTACAGCCCTATCTGGCTCCTGCAGTTGCCGCCATTGACCCGGATGCTCCACTCATTCTCGACGCCCACAATGCCGAGATCGACCTGAAACGGGCAATGTTGCCCGACGACGAGGCCGGCCGCTGGATGCTCCACAGGGTCGCCGATGCCGAGAGGCTCGCCGCCTCGAGTTCTGCGCTGATGGCCGCCACCACCGCGGCCGACGCCGCCCTGCTTCGTGGCGAATACAACCTCGACGGCGCCAAGATTCTGCTGGTCCCCAACGGAGCGGATTCCCGCGAGACCACTTTCACCGAAGCGGATGTTCGCAAGGCGAACGCACAAGCCCTGATCGACGAATTCAGTGCAACCGACTCGCAACGCTGTGTGGCCCTTTTCGTGGGTTCCGCCCATGGCCCGAACATGAACGCGGCCGGATCCATCGTGGAGATGGCAGCAGCGATTCCCGAGGTATTGGTGCTACTCGCCGGGGAACACTCGCTCCACGTGGACACCTCGGATCGGGAGAATGTCCGCGCCCTCGGCGGGGTCTCGGCGGATCGACTCGCGCAGCTTCTCGCCGGGGCGAACGTGGCGCTGAACCCGATCGCGATGGGCAGCGGCAGCAACCTGAAGGTGCTCGAGTATTTCGCAGCCGGAGTCCCCGTGGTCTCGACCCTTGCCGGAGTGCGCGGGATTGACGAACCCACCAGGTTCGCCAACGTGGCGTCGATCGGGAATTTCCCTGCGGCAATCAGGGAGACGCTCGGTTTGGACAATCGGCAAATGGTTCGAGATGCACGGGTGATGGTGGATGAACACTTCGACTGGGCCAGAATTGGCGCTCAGTTCGCCGCCGGTGTCACGGCCGTCCTCGATGGCCAACCGGAATCACAACCAATCGATGAGGGGCGACCACCCACATGACGTTGCCCCCGCAGAATCAGGCAACCCTGCCACTTGAGATCCACGTCGAGGTCACGACAACTCTCGCCGCCGACTTCACCGGTGGATTCGAGCGGCTTGTCAGATCGACCCTCATCGGTCTCCAGGACTCCGAGGCGGGTCGGGATCTCACAATCACTCCGGTTACCTGGACCGGTGGCGGTTATCGCCGGCTGACCGATTCCGAGCTTGCCTACCTCGGCACCCATCCTCCGGGCGGTACCAACAGGCGTCGCGCGGACCGCTACGGCGCACTCACACCAATGCTGCGCAGGGTGGCGGCGCTCCCCGGAGTCGGCCCGACCCGGGAATACGTCAAGAATCAGCGCCGTCGCTGGACGATTTCACCGGCTCTGAAGGCCCTCAATGTGGGACTCCCCCAGTACGGATCCGTGTGGTTCGACCTGGAACCGAGTTGGAATGACCCCGAACCCCGGACGGAACTGCTCGCCCGGCTACGGGCTGAAGGTGTGATCACCGCGGTGCTCGTGGCGGACGTGATGCCGGAACTGAATCCACAGTGGTTCGATCCGAACCAAGTGCGCAGATTCGGTGACTGGCTGCAGGCGCACCTCGAACACAGCGCGCTGTTTGTCTGCATCTCTTCGAGAACCGCGGATGACCTGCAGACCGTGGCCCAACGTCGGGGTTTCACCGAGAAACCCAATACCGTCGTCGTACCGCTTGGATCTGACGGTCCCCGAAAATCAACCGGAACCATGGATCTGCCGGATGAAATCAGCCGGTACCTGCTGACAGTCGGCACCCTCGAGCCGCGGAAGAACCAGGAGTTCCTCCTGGATGCCTTCGATCGATTGAGTCGACGCCACGATGACCTCGGGCTGATTCTCGTGGGCCGTCAGGGTTGGCTCACCGAAGACCTGGCCGACCGCATCAGGGCACATCCGCTGTTCGGCCGCAGGCTCCTCTGGCCGGACACCGTGGATGACGGACAGCTTGCGTGGCTCTACGAGAACGCGTTCCTGACCGTTGCCCCGAGCCTTTACGAGGGCCTCGGCGTCCCGGTGATGGAGGCGCTCAGGTATGGCTCACCGACCATTTCTTCCACTGGTGGGGCTCTGCCGGAGGCAGGCGCCGGGTGTACCTCGGAAATCGATCCCGAGGACCTTGACGCACTCTGCGTGATGATTGAGCGGCATCTTCTCGACCCTGAGCACCACTCCGAACTTGTCGAGCGGGCGAAACAATACGAAGCACCCACATGGGCCGACTCGGCGATCGCCATAGGTGATGCGTTACGCAGCCTCTCCCACGTCTCCCCGATCGACTTCCCCTCCGAAGGGCCGACCCAATGACATCCACGCCGGCATCTGTGGATACTCCCGCGCCGCACATCGGTGGGCTCCTGAAGATGCTGACGGTTGTCGCCGTTGTTGCCGGAGTGGCGCTGCGGCTCTGGCCGAGGACCAGCCTGTGGCTTGACGAAGCACTGTCGGTCAACATCGCTTCGCTACCGGTAAAGGACATCCCGGAAGCTTTGCGCCATGACGGTCACCCACCCCTGTACTACTTCCTCCTTCACTTCTGGATGCTGCTGGACAGCAGCGACTGGTGGATTCGTCTGTTCTCGGCCTTGATCGGATTCGCAGCACTCCCATTGGCCTATGTGGCCGGTACCCGCATCGGCGAACGGGCGTCAGCGGCAGGCCTCGGGGCTCAACGCGTCGGACTCATCGTGTTGGCCCTGTACGCAGTGATGCCTTATGGCGTTCGCTACTCAAGTGAAGCACGCATGTACTCGCTGATGTCCCTGCTCGTACTGATCGGATACCTGCTGGTCGACGAACTCCTTTCCGAGTCCCGGGTTCGCCGCGGTTACTGGCTGCCTGCAACTGCTCTGGCCCTCACCACGGCCGCGCTGCTCTATTCGCACTATTGGGCGATCTGGATCGGCACCGCCGTGGGCATCCTCGCCGTCGTGCAGGCGGTCAAGGCGGTCGATCCCCGACTGCGCAGGCGCTCACTCGCTTGCGTCGGCTCACTGATTGTCGGGGTTCTGCTTTACCTGCCCTGGGTGCCAAACATGGCATTCCAGTCCGAACACACGGGAACGCCATGGGGCGAGGTTTTCCGTCCGGCAACAATTCTGGTCGTGACCATCACCGATTTCGTCGGTGGCGGATTCGGAGAGGTCCAGGTGATCACCTACCTGCTCATCGCTGCAATCGGGGTGGCCTTGTTCGGAGTCCTCAGGCAGCGAGCCGGGAGGCAGGTAGTCGAGCTGACCGCAACCGCGCAGCTACGGATAATCCCCGAGTTGTACGTGTTCCTCACCACGGTGGCTATCGCCTGGCTGGTTTCGGTTGCCGCGTCTGCAACCTACGCATCGCGCTACGCCGCGGTGATCTACCCGCTGTTCGTCCTCATGGTCGGAGCCGGCCTCGCCATGGCCCGCAGCAAGAAGGTCACCGCGCTCCTGGTTGCCATCACACTCGTGGCATCACTCGCCGGCGCCATCTACGAAATCGGTACCGACCGCACACAGGCCGGTGTGGTCGCCGGCAGCATCGAGGACCATCTTGCGGCGGCCGGGGCTCAAACCGGAACAGTGATCTCGTGTCCGGATCAGTTGGCACCAGCCACCGCAAGAGCCCTGGACAACGCTGGGGCGGATGCGCGGGTCGTGCCCTTTCCCACAGGTGAAAATCCGGAAATTGTTGACTGGGTTGATTACGAGGAACGCAATTCTGCGGCAGATCCAACAGCTTTCGCCGAGGAAGTTCTGAGCGAATTACCCGAAGATGAACCTGTGTACTTCGTGATGAATCCGAGCTACCTCACCTTCGAGGGAAAATGTGAACAACTTCTCGCCGCTCTGACAAACGCCGGTGTCCCGCTCAGTCAGGTGATCAGCACCAGTGAGGACTATTTCGAAACCATGGGACTGTGGTCAGCACCGCCGAATCCCTGAGGCCCCGGGCCGCACCGCTTGATTGGCGCCAGGGATGGCGGCCGGCCTTGCTGGGCTGGGTTGCAGCGCGAATCGCCGTGTTCTCCGGCTTCGTGCTGGCACATGTTCTCTCTGGATCCCTGAGCCTGCCTGACGGCCGGCTTCATCTCGACGAAGGCCTGATGACCTGGGATGGCACCTACTACCGGGTGCTCGCCGAGGGTTGGTACACAGGTTCCGGAACACCCGGAGACGCGGTCCGCTTCTTCCCGTTGTTTCCCGGTCTGGGCAAGGTCTTGTCGCTGGGTGGGGCGTTCAGCGTGGACGTTCCACTGCTGCTGTTGGCCAACGCCTCGGCGCTGTTCGCTGCGGTTGTGATCTGGCAGCTCGTGAATGACCAGACCTCAGATGTACGCCTGGCCAACAGGGCGGCGTGGATGGTCGGGATCATTCCGGCGGCCAATGTCTACGTATTCGCCTACTCGGAATCTCTCATGTTGCTGATCACGGCGGCCGCCCTGCTCTATCTGAACCGACAACGCCTCGGGATAACCGCGGCGCTGGGCCTCTTCGCCGGACTTCTCCGACCTTCCGGAATCCTGCTGGCCGTACCGATTGTGCTGACCGGGTGGGTCGAGTTCCGGGCGGGCCTGCCGAAGAGACAGTTGTTGCGGTGGATCGCACCGATCGTTGCGCCGGGCGTGGGATTGATGACTGCCCTGGGGGTGATCAACTATTCCAGCGGAGACTTCCTGGCGCCGATCGACGTACAGCGCCAGCTTCGCGACGGATTTCGCGATCCAGTGACCCGGATCGGCCAGGCTGTGCTGGACTTCACCGGAGGCCACCTGCACGACGTCTACAACGTGGCGTTCGCCATCGGTTTCCTGCTGCTGATCATCGTGGCCTGGAGATACAAACAGCCGCTGCCGTGGATCGCCTACATGGCGGTCACATGGGTCGTTGCCGTGGGTGGCAACAACATGGATTCCGTGGGTCGTTACTGCGTGGTCGCAGCACCCTTCACCATCGCCTTGGCGCAGTGGGCCAACCGACGATGGGCCGAAGCTGCGGTGTTGGTGGTCGGGTTCGCCGGGACTGTCTGGTTCACGAGCGAAGTGGTGCTCGGAAGAATCATTCCCTGACCAACGGTCGCGCATGGAACGCGCGGCCATGGAACGACCGGCCGGGGAACGCGCGGCGTGCTCAGGCCGGTTCTGCGGTTGTCGGTGCATCCAGGGCAGCGCGGAAGAACTCCTCGTCCTCGAACAAGCCCACATCGGACAGGAACAACTTCCCGTATCGCTCGAAATACATGAGTTGTTTGGAAAGCAGGAAGATCCCACGGTCGAAGTCGGAGTCGTACACCCCGAACGCTTCTGCCTCCGCTCGAATCCTTCTCTGCTCACGGAACCTGCGCACGATGGAACGCAGGGACGCTTTCTCCGCCTCGAGTCCCCGGGCCTCGGCAACAACGCGTTGCGGCGCGTTCAGAAGGTCAGCCAGGCTCACCTGGCCAAATGGCTGGGTCAGAACCGGACCCATTGTGATCCTCAGGAATGCCTCCAACTGTTCGTCGTCCATTCCCAACTGCCGCTCTAGCACCGGTCCGTACATCTCCCGCGCAAACGAGGCCAGCCGGGCCCAGGCGTCTTCGTCACCCAGAGCCGCCTCGATCAGATTCCGGAAGAACCCGTGTGTACCCGGATCCAGCCTTCCCACGATGCCCCAGTCGATGACTCCCACCCGGCCGTCCGGCAACAGCAGCAGATTGCCCGCGTGAACGTCACCGTGGAATGTGCCCCACCTGATGGCAGTGAGGAGGAAGCCCTTGATCACCTCGTGGACCACAGGTGCGGGGTCATATCCGTAACGAGCCACCGTGGTCAGATCATCCACCGGGACCCCATCGAAGAACTCCATGGTCAACACGCGGGGACCCGACAACTCCCCGATCACCTCGGGAACAGTCACCCTCTTGAGGTCAACCTCGTTCAACAGCTTCCGATAGTGCGCCATGGCTCTCGCCTCGTTGCGCAGATCCATCTCCTCCGCCATCTGCACCCGAAAGCCCTGGAACATCGCCAGCATCTGGCCGGCCGCGTACTCACCTGTCTGCTTGGCGACCACTTCGAGCATCGGCTGGAACAAGTCGAGATCAGTGGCGACACGATGTTCAATTCCCGGCCGGAGCACCTTGACTGCCACCCGCCGTCCGTCGGTTGTGGTCGCCTTGTGGACCACGGAGATCGAAGCTGTCCCGATGGGCGACTCGGAGAAACTCCAGAACGCCTCTTCCAGGGGCATACCCAAGTCGTACTCGACCGCGGCCCGGACCTCCTCGAACGGAACAGATGGACCGGTGTCCAGGCACGACCTGAATTCTGCAGCCACACGTTCACCGAACACACCCGGAGAGGAGCCGATCAGTTGCCCGAATTTCATGAACGTGGCGCCGAGTTCCTCAAACGTACGTCGAAGAGGTCGGGCGTAGGCCGTAGCGTCAAGGCGCCGCGTCAGCGCCGACCGAATGGCAAGCGGTGTGAAGTGTTTGGCCGTCACCAACGAAATCTGTCGCGCCCGGCGCAACACGTCCCGACGCGAAGTTCTTGGCAACTCCAGCGGAAAGACACGGGGAGTCAGGTCCAGCGTGGCGGCGTTGAGGCTCTCAGTCTCCGACATTCGAACATCCAGTCTCCGGCATTCGAACATCGTCGCCGCCGAGACACCAGAGATCAACATCACGCCGAAACACCAGGAATCAACACCGCGCCGAATTCGCCGAGGCGCGTCACCCACCCAGCGTTCCGTTCTGTGATGGTCAGGTCGCGCAAAAGCGCGACCTGACCATCACAGAAGCTGGGTACAGCGGTATGGCTGGGTACGCGGCATTCGGTCGTGCATGGAAGCATGGAGGGTGATGGCCACCAAGTCCGTGCGATTTCGACTGACCATGATGCTCATGCTGGCTGTCACCGTCTGGAACACCTCATCTCCGCCGGCAGCCGCTGACGCGGCGGAACCCGGCGGAACCGAATCGGTGATCGACGGGCTGGTTCCGGACCCTGACGGGATCTCCCTGACCGCGATCGCGGGTGACGCCTTCCTCGAACTCAGTGTGGATCCCGGTCGCGAGGTCATCATTCTCGGCTACGACGAAGAGCCGTATCTGCGGATACGACCCGACGGCACAGTGGAGCAGAACGCCCTGTCACCGGCAGTCGGACTCAATGAGGGACGTTATGGAGGCGACATACAGGTCAGGGCGGACTCGAGTGCGGAACCTGAATGGGTGGTGATCGGAGATGGTGGCCGAACGGCCTGGCATGATCATCGGACCCACTGGATGCTCGAGTCCGATCCGGTCGCCGCCCCAAACGGAGTGATCCAGGAGTTCGACGTACCTCTGGAGGTCGATGGCGAGCGAGTTCTCGCCGAAGGTCGACTCCTGCTCGTGGACGATCCGTTTCCCTGGGCCTACCTGGTTGCAGCCACGCTGGCCGTTGCGACCTACTTCCTGATCCCCATCCTGGGAGCACTGAACCTTCTGTGGGTCTGTGGCCTGATCGCCGCGGTGCTGTCCTGGACCTCCTGGACGGTCAACCCGGTGGAATCGGCTGCAAGGCCCTGGTCGCTGGGACTCGCACTGGGAGCACTAGTTCTCACAGCCATTGCCCAATGGAGGAAATCGCGGTCCCCCCACGGTCCCGGGGAATCAGGTGGAGCCACCTCGGTCCTGGCTGACCCGTTCTTCCTTGGAGCCGTCGCAGCACTGACCGGGTGGTGGGTATTTCGCTGGCCCTACTTCACCGCCGCCGTGATCCCCAGCGTGGCGCCGGTTGAACTCGAACGCCTCGGAACTGCAGTGGTCTGTGGTGTCACCGTGGCCCTGGTTCTGCGGGTGGTCGTCGGAAGTTCTCAGCGACGGATCGTCGAAGCTTCCTGACCATCGACCAGAACCGTCACCTCCACCTCCACCTCGGTGGGCGCCCTCGAACGGTTGTCTCCCTGACTCTCCGCCGGGTCGGGCTCCGGCAGGGTGGCCTTCAGGGTTTCCGAAACCGTGCGCTCGATCTGGTCGAAGCCGGCTCGACCTTCGCACCGCAGCATGTCCTCATCGGTGCCGGTGACCGAAACGGTGGCCGCGTTCCCTTCCACTTCCACCGAAACCACCTGAACGTCCGGTGACACCATCGATTCCGATCCCAAGGTTCGGGTGGCAGTTCCGGAAGCCAGTTCTTCGATCGCGTACCGAATCTGATCCGACGGGGTCCCGAGCTGAATCGGCACCGACGAGATCTGATCCGGTTCAACACAGGTTCGGCCCTCCTCGAGGAAGGCCAACGGAGCAACGGTGGACACGCCAAGCGGCTCTGGCTCACCCTGGACCCATGTGGATATCGAGTAGGCATCCTCGCCCCCATCGACTTCGACGGGTTCCAACACCACGAGATCCAGACTCTTCTGATAAGCCGCGCCATCCCACCACGTACTCACGGTGCAAGTGGCAACCTGGTCTGCGTTGACCGCGTAGCCCTCAATTCGGGTCATCCGGTCGACGGCCGCTTCGTCTGAGACAACCTCGAGCTGCTCGGCCACCTCAGGGGAGACGCGAAGATCCCCGAGTGGAAGCCCTGAAGCGGTGGCCATGAAGTCGCGAACGGCGGTCGCAGCAGCAATGTCCACATCCTCGTCCGCCTCGGGGCAATCTTCGCGGGTTCCACCTGATACTTCTTCCACTTCTGCCGCGGGTGCGGCCACGTCGGAGGCGCGGTCCCGAGCCTGGTCATCTGTATCCCCCGCGGTTCCCCAACTGATCAGAAAGGCAGCCAACGCGGCGCTCAGAACCACAAAGAGTGCCACTACGGGGAGCCGGAGGTAGAGCGGTCGCTGCAGGTCGTAGCGAGGCTCCTCCTGTGGTTCAGCAGCCAATGCTCACGCCCTCACCTTCGGACCGATGCTCCCTGGCCTCCAGTAGGCCACGCCCGAAGTTACCGCTCATCGAGCTGGTCTCGACAGTCGGCACCCCGGACACCCGGTCCGCACACCCGACACCCGGTCCGCACACCGGACACCCGGTCGGCACACTGGACACCCGGCCATCTACAGTTCCTCCATGATCAACGATGTCACCTTCCGCAGGGGATTGCCGGTGGACCGAACCGGCTTCGAAACGGTCCCCGACGGCGAGTTCACGGATCTTCGTGCTGGTCAACAACCGACCATTGCCTGACCCGCGCTGAATGCGATCCGCTGAACTACCGGTTCATCCGGCACTGCCAACCATCTCGAGGACACTTGGCCAGGCGGGCAGTCTGGTGCTTGTGGCTCCCCCCGGCACCGGGAAAACCACAATTGTTCCACCCGCGCTGCTCCAGGAGGGATGGCTCGGAGATCAACGAATCCTGATGGTGGAACCCAGGCG
>JAUXGW010000204.1 GCA_030621865.1 Actinomycetes bacterium | reverse complement strand
ACCAACTGCGACACCCGGTCACCCACACAGTGGACTTGGCGGCCTCCACACGATCCTCCTCGAAACTCCGGGTTGCGTCAGGGTCGGCAGAAATCTCGGTGGCCCCACCGGGCTCAAGGCGTTGGATCAACTGGAGGACATAATCGAATTGCAGCTCGGCCACCTCGATCAACGAGAAGTTCCCCACTGGGCCGTTGGGGCCATTGAGCATGAACAGATTCGGAAACTCGGGGATCGAAATCGACAAGTAGGCGGTAGGCCGATCCTTCCAGACCTCTGCCAGAGCAGTCCCGTTTCGACCGATCACATCCATCGGCCTCATGAATGCATCCACCTGGAATCCAGTGGCAAGCACGATCACGTCAAGTTCATGCAGCACACCGTCGACGGTGCGGATCCCGCGTTCTTCGATCCGTTCGATTCCGGAGGTAACCAGGGAGGTGTTGGGCCGCTGAATGGCGTCATAGAAGTCGGGTGACACAACCAGCCTCTTGCAGGCCGCCACGTAGGTCGGCCGCAACGCCTCCTTCAGGTCCCCGTCCGGGACGTTCTCCTCGAGATTGTTCAAACAAGCATCCGCGATGAGGTGCATCTGTGGCGAGTCAGCGTCAACCACTGCATTCGCGAACCCTTCGGCGAAGATGGTGGAGAACTGGTCGTGAATGTTCTCGAGAGATTCCGGATCACTGGCGAAGGCCGCCCTCTCGGACTCGTCGTAGGCCGGATTGTCCTGGGGAAGAATCCACTGGGGTGTGCGCTGGAAAAGATCGAAGTGGGCGACGTTGCCCGCCAGTGCAGAAGTGATCTGAGTCGCCGTCGAACCGGTCCCGATCACGCCCACACGAGCGTTGTCCAGAACGAGTTCGTGATCCCACCGAGCACTGTGAAACACCGAGCCGCCGAAATCCTCCATCCCTTCGATATCTGGCGTGGCCGGATGATGCAGAACGCCAGTGGCGGCAATTATCACGTCCACCATCTCCTCATGACCGGAACGAGTGCGTATCAGCCAGCACCCATGCTCAGTCCACTCGCATTCAATGACTTCGTCACCGAATCGGGTCATTTCGTCCACGCCGTACTTGGCGGCAACATCCTCGAGGTATCCCTGGATCTCCTGCCCCGGAGAGTAGAGATGACTCCACTGCGGGTTCAGCTCAAACGAATAGCTGTAGAGATGTGAGGGGATGTCGCACGCAACACCCGGATATGTGTTCTCGCGCCAAGTGCCACCGACGCGGTCAGCCTTCTCGTAGACACGGACGTCATCAAAGCCCGCCTCGCGCAACTTCAGAGCGCTCAGTATCCCCGCCATTCCCGCACCAATAACTGCAAATCGCATGATGCAGGTCTAGTCGAATCGGCACAGAACCTGTAGCCCGCGTCCGATCCAGTGATCCATTCCCGATCCCGCCGGCGGATCGAAGCGGTTCCTCAGGTTCCGTCGGCAGTTGCGCTGCGGAATCGGCGACCGCTACTGCGTCAGCGGAATCGGCGACGGCTACTGCGCCGGGAGTATCAGGGGTAGTCGGCCGGCCGTGCAGGCTGGTCGGGTTCTTTGGGCAAATCACGCAAGCCGAGCCAGATCATTGCGAGAACATGAGCCCCGACTTCCTCCACCGCCATTTTGGGGTTCTCCTGCCACCATTGCGCCACGAACGCGACCATGCCGATGATCGCCTGCGCATACAGCGGCGCGGCGCGGCGGTCGTATCCCGCCTTCTTGAACTCAGAGGCGAACACGTTGCTGACCTGATCGCCCACATCCGCGAGCAGGTTCGCCATGCCGGTGTTGGTCGGCGAATCGCGCTGCAACACCGCGAATCCGTCCGGTCGGTCCTGGACACAGAGAAGAAACGCCATCACCGCACCTTCCAGTCGCTCCCTCGGCGTTCCCTCGGAGATGGCCGCACTGATTCTGGAGATCACATATTCCATCTCCCGATCCACGATCACCGCGTAGAGCCCCTCCTTGCCTCCGAAGTGTTCGTAGATGACCGGTTTCGAGATCTTCGCACGCTCGGCAATTTCCTCCACGGAAGTCGCGTCGTAGCCCTTTTCAGCGAAGGTCTTTCGCCCGATTTCGACCAATTGATTGCGTCTTTCGCCAGCAGAGAGGCGCGTCCGGGTACTTTCGCTCACGTTGACAACGCTACTACGGCACCGTAACTTACTCGCACGTAACTTACTCCTACGTAGGTTACGTCTGTGTACCCAACAACACGGGTCGGACCGGCCGCACATGACGACATGGTGCATCTTGGTCAGAACAACGGAGGGACCCCAATGACGACGATCGACACCACTGAAAGCGTGCGCAAACGCATCAAGGCCGATCTCCCCGAAGACACATTCGAAAGACGTCCGCTGCGGGCACTCTGGTTCATTCCGCTCGCCGCCATCGCTGTTGGCTCCATCGCCTACATAATCGCCGCGGAGCCCGCCTGGTACATCCAGCTGTTGTTGGCCATCGCTGCCGGATACGCGTTCTCCGCCATGGGCTTCCTCGCCCATGAGGCCCTCCACGGTTCCATCGTGGCCTCCCGACGGTTCCAGGACTTCCTCGGTTACGTCGGGTTCGCGCCAGTGCTCGTTTCCCCCACCCTCTGGCGCACCTGGCACAACCAGATTCACCATGCCAAGACCAACATGGGCAATGCCGACCCGGATGGTTTCGGCACCATGTCCCGCTACGAGAAGGCGCCCTCCACCCGCTTCGTGAACAAGTTGGCGCCGGGCTCGGGCCACTGGTCGAGCTATTTGTTCTTCGGATACTGGTTCATCTTCCACGGTCAGATCGTGTTGTGGCTGCAGGCTCGATACGTACGGTCCTTCAAGCGCCTCAATCGCCGACGGGCCGTCATCGACTCTGCCATTTTCCTGGTGATCTGGATAGGAGTCGCGATCCTGGCGGGTCCGATCGGGGCCATCTTCGCGATCATCATCCCGCTGATCGTCTACAACTTCACGATCATGTCCTACATCGCCACGAATCACTTCATGCGCCCGATGGCAAAAACCAACGATCCGCTCGACAACTCAATGAGCGTCAACTCACCAAAACTCATGGACAAGCTCCACTTCAACTTCAGCCATCATGTGGAGCATCACCTGTTCCCGACGATGAGCGGGGCGAAGGCACACCGCGTCCGTGCATGGCTGCTCGAGAACGAAGCAGACCGATACGTGTCACCTCCTCACTGGAAGGCATTCCTCTACCTGTACAAGACGCCTCGTGTGTTCTCGGATCCCACCACCCTGGTGTACCCGGAGCATCCCGATTCCGGACAGGTGAACACCACCGACCTGGCCGAAGAGCTTGTTGGCTTCCGACCGGCCACCCAGAGCGTGGTCGAGACCGTCTCCGCCTGATCCGTCGCGTTCAGCTCTGGGGCTGATCACGGACCGACGGTTTGAACGTTTGACCGATTGACCATTTGACTTGTCGCCGAGGGATCAGCCGCATCCCGAGTCAAGTGTGCGGAGTCAGGCATCCCGGAGCCAGGTGTCCGGGGCCAGGAATCAGGCCTTCCGGGAGGCGGCTTCATCCAGTGCCCTGCCGACCAGCACGCGTGCAAGGTGGCGGCGGTAGTCGGCTGAGGCGTTCAGGTCCTGCGATGGCTCGGTCCCGTCTGCCGCCACCTCGGATGCGTCCTTGTAGGACGCCCCACTTCTGACCGCGGATTCAACGGCCTCTGAACGCATCGGCTTCGAAGCCATGTTCACCAACCCGACTCCGCATTGGCCGCCGCCGTTGACGAGGGCAACACCCACAATCGCGTAATCCTGAGCCCGGCGGTTGAACTTCTGGAACGACCATCCGGCACCATCCATTTTCGGGAATCGAATTTCGGTGAGCAGCTCATCTTCTGCCACTGCAGCTTCCAGGAACCCCAGGAAGAAGTCGTCTGCGGACACAACTCTTGAACCTGACGGACCCTCGATCACCAATTCAGCCCTCATCGCCAGGGCCACGGCCGGCATGTCCCCGGCTGGGTCTCCGTGCACGAGGGTTCCCCCAATGGTTCCGCGAGTCCTCACCTGGGGATCACCGACCCTCGCAGCAGCAGCTACCAGCAGCGGTGCAGCCGTACTCAGCAATTGTGTCGAGGTGAGGTCTTCGAACGTTGTGAGCGCCCCGACCGCGATCTGGTCACCGGCATCCCTGATGTAGCGAAGGTCATCGATGGGGCCCATGTCGATCAGAACCTCGGGGTTCGCCAACCTCAGCTTCATGAGAGGCAACAACGAGTGGCCACCCGCCAGCAGTTTGGCTTCGGA
>JAUXGW010000400.1 GCA_030621865.1 Actinomycetes bacterium | reverse complement strand
CGCCGGTACGAGCTACGCCGACCCGGGCATGAGCTTCACGTCGGCTACGAACTTCGGATCGATCGGGACGGTGTGCTTCCCGTACGCCCCGGCGCCGGCGTTCTCGACCACACAGATCGTTGGTGGGGGTCCAGAACCCGCAACTGGGTGCTATCCCGGGTCTGGGAACTGGTTGAATGGCAGCGGCACGCCAAGTTATTCGTACGAGGGTCCGATCAACATGCTGGGAAATACCTCGCTCTGGGCCAATGTCGACGGAACCTGTGTCACGGGCGGCGCCGTCCCGGTCACATCCGTGTACGGACCTGACGCTGCCGGCGCCGACGCCAAGTGCTTCGACCTGTACGGAACCGAAGCGATCGACCATCAGCCCATGGGCGCCGACTTCTTCATCTGCGCCTTGCCGTGAGCGAGCGGCACTGACCGGCTCCAGCACTCGGCAGATCGAGGAACTACCAAGCCGACAGGAGCGCAGCTGGAGCGAACCCCGAGCGACTCCGTCAGCTCGTTGATCCGGGCAGCCCTGTCAGCAGCGAGAGTTACTGTCCGTCCATTCGGAGCCGCTGTCAGTCCGGAGCGGCGAACAGGAATTGCCAGACTTCGCTGTCGGCGACGCCGTTCTCGGGTCGCCCCATCATGCGAAGTGCGTTGTTCACCGAAGCCTCCGTGGCGGGGCCAAAGTCACCGTCGACAATCAATCCCTGACCCGCCTTCTGGTTCAGTACCCATTGCAGTTGGCCCACTCGTGGACCGTTGTCGCCTCGCTTGAGAGGAGTCCCGCGGGAAGATTCCTGCAGGGTGCGCAACACTTGGCCAAGATCAGCAGGCGGAATCGCGTTCTGTTGGTGAATCCCTGACGCGAGGTCTCGCGGCGTGCAGATGATCTCGTAGTGCATGGCATCCTTGTTGCCTCGGTAGTCCCCACCCCAGCGGAAGACCCGTTTGCCGTTCATCGTCCTGATTGCCTTGATCTCGGCAACCATCGCCCCGGGCATGTCGGTCCGCAGTGTCTTCGAGTACGGATTCTTCGACCAGTTCAAGTCGGCCGCAATGCCATATGCGTGGAGGCTGTAGTTCGATCCGCCAGTTATGACACGGCAATTGTAAGCCCCGGTTTGTGCGCGGTGTGTTTGGTAGTTGTGCTTCTTCAGGATGTCGTTGAGGACCAGCCACGCTGGAACGGTGGCCGACTTGATGGTGATGCGCCCACCGCCGTGAAGTGTCAGTGTGGTGTGGGGGCCTTGGCAGTGTGGTGCCCAGGCCCGGCGCATTGCCGAGGTGCTGCTCATGCTTTGTCCATTTCTTCGCCGACGTTGGAACCGTGCTCGGCGTTGTCATCGATCTCCGGTTCGTCGTATTCGGGCTTCGAGAGAATATCGGCGCCGTCTTCGACGGGTTCCCAGGATTCGTCCCACTGATAGGGATGCATCTCGCCGTCCCATACCCAGCACCGTTCGTTCCGGCCGCCCGGGGGAAGGGTCGCCGGATCCTCGTACACAGGTGATCCCTCGAAGTAGAACAACGGTGATGTCACGGGTTCCAACGTACCGAGCATTCGTGGAATCCCAACCTGTCGGGTCCCATCCTGAGGGGAACTCCGTCCGTCCCTTTACAATCTGACATAAACTGTTAAAGTGTTGCGGTGGATAAGACC
>JAUXGW010000216.1 GCA_030621865.1 Actinomycetes bacterium | reverse complement strand
CGCCGGTGAAAGTGTCGGCGTCGCGGAATCTCCGGGTGACCCTGCGTAGAAACTCCGCCTCGCCGGATTCGTCCTGCTGGCCCCGATATCCCCTGTGCTCATCCGGCACGGCGCAGCCCGGACCGCAACGAACTCGGCAACCGGCGGGCGAGCGACCCGGAGTCCACTGCCCGTGCAATCGCCGGATCGTTCTCAACAACGCCGATCACCGGCAGGCCGAGCACGTCAGCCACATCGCTGCGACTGATGGAACGCCCCTGCTCATGCACCAGAACAACACCATCGGCATCAATCCCGATGCGAGTGGCACGCCTCAATGCCAGATAACACGCCTTGGTGACGAACAGCGAGGATCCCATCTCCCGGAGAATCGATGCGATCTCCACCTCCCGCTGTGCACCGGTTGGTGCATCTGGCGGAGGTGGGGACCCACCCAGTGGGATTCCCGCGTCCACGATCACTTCGTCGGCAATGAACGTCAAGGCCGCTGCCAACTCCTTGCAGCGCTGCTTCGGCACAGTCCGGCCGCCGGTCCCCCTCGGGATCATGCGCAGACCGTCGATGACTTCAATGCTCAGGTTCTTCAGGGCATCCGCCGGAGCATCGCTGTGGCACCAATCCAGTAGACCCGGCCCCGGCGGTTCGGCCATTCCCATGACCGCTGGTTGGTCACCTCCGAAATCCGCGAGGACAGCTGAACCCGAACTGTCGGCCAGGAGGGTTGCCAGCGCAGCTGACACCACCGATACCCCTGAACCACCCTTTACCGACCAACAAGTGACGAACACGACTTCCCTCCCAATTACGCCGCCGCAGCGGATCAGGGGGAAGGATCAATGCAGGGGAACGTCCATAGAGCCTGCCGGACGCGACTCAGGGTGCCAACGGGCAACACTGCCCATTGGCACCCTGAGTCGGTTTGATCCTGTTTCAGACAGCCAGACGGTTGTCAGACCGCCAGTAGATCGCGGGCACCCGTGTCACTCGATGGGTGACGAAGCTTCGACATCGCCCGGGCTTCAATCTGACGGATGCGCTCACGAGTGAGGTTGAAGTGTTCGCCGACCTCTTCAAGTGTGCGCGCCTCGCCGCGATCAAGACCGAAACGGAGCTTGAGGATCTCACGCTCACGTTCGTCGAGCGGAGAAAGCAGGCGGCTGATCTCTTCGGGAAGCAGTGCGGTAGCGGCCACTTCGAAGGGCGACTCCACACTGCGGTCCTCGACCACGTCACCAAGTTCGGCGTCGCCATCCTCGCGGAGCGGCTCGGACAATGACAGGGGCTCGGCCGCGAAGCGCAGCGCCTCGGTGACCTTGTCCTCCGGCATCTCCACCTCGCGACTCAGCTCGGCCAGAGTTGCGGGACGGCCGAACTTGAGCTCCAGGCGGGCACGAGCCTTCTGCAGACGCGCCAAGGTGTCGCCGGCGTGAACCGGGAGACGAATGGTTCGCCCCGTGTTGGCGATACCGCGGGTGATCGCCTGACGAATCCACCAAGTTGCGTAGGTGGAGAACTTGAAGCCCTTCCGCCAATCGAACTTCTCCACGGCGTGCATCAGGCCCAGATTGCCCTCCTGGATCAGATCCAGCAACGGCAGACCGGAGGCCTGATACTTCTTCGCGATGGACACCACGAGGCGGAGGTTGGACTGAACGAAGGTTCGCTCTGCCTTCACACCACCACGAGAGGCCCTGCGGAGCTCGCGTTTCTTGGCGGGTGACAGGCTCTTGCCGCCCTTTTCGAGTTCTTCATCGGCTTCGTTTCCGGCTTCAATGGCCTGAGCGAGGCGGACCTCGTCATCCTTGGTCAGCAACGGATACTGCCCGATATCGGTGAGATAGAGCCGGACGAGGTCTTCCTCATCACGTTCAACCCGATCTTTTGCCACCTTGGTACCTCATTCTTCTAGGAATTGTGAGTTGGCTCCGCGGGAAAAACTGTTCACATCCCGCGAATCGCCCTTACCACTGTACGGATCAAGTCAAGGGGTCCAAACGAGCAAAATTGCATGGTCCCACACCATTTGAGGGACTTTCAGTATGTCTCAGTGCGTCTTGGACGCCCAAGAACCCAGAACAGTCACCTTTTCGACCAGATCTGCCTGTCATCCGGCGAAAGTTTTTTCACCAAAGCTGGGATCCGACCTGTCGCACAGTCTCGGCGACCAGCTCGGCCACCCCGGCTCCGCCTTCGGTGTAACCATCAGATCGGGTCAGAATATTCCGAAGGAGCTTCTGCCCCGCAAGCATCGAGGCGACCGAATCCTCACCGACGATCCGCTGCATCCGCCGCAGGCCACGGTCAGCTGCTTCCCGGAGTCGGTCAGCATCATCGCGGTATCCCGCCACGGAACGCGGAACGAGAACCCACGACCAGACGGCGAGACGTTGACCGTCATCGATCAGCTCGGTCAACCCTGCTCCATTGAGTGCTGCCCCACGGAGTCCTGCCGCAAGTTCCTCGAGTGCCAGCCGGTCCGGCTCCACCGACCGCGGCATGCGGGCTTCCCACTGCTCGAGACGCCAGGCATGGAAGGCAGATTGTTCGGCAAAAAATCCCCGACATGAGTCAACATCGCCATCTGAGGACCATCCCCCGGTGAGCTCGAAGAGGAACCGCTCGCGCTCGATGTACTCCGCGATGACCTCGGCCAGATCGATGAGGGTGAACGGACGATCCATTGCGGAGAATCTTGCCATCACCGGTCGGTGGTGGGCGAGCTCTTTGAATTCTGCGCGGACCCACCGCCTTCGGGATGCAGAGTTGGCCGGTAGCCGTTGGTGATCGGCAGGCGGCGGTCCCGGCCAAAAGCCTTCTCCGAAAGCCGAATTCCCGGTGGAGACTGGCGGCGCTTGAATTCGGCCAGATCAACCAGACGGACGATGCGGACCACGAAATCCGGATCGTGGCCGGCTTCCACCAGCTGACCGGCGGTCATGTCCCCATCCACGTAATCCTGGATCAGGGGATCGAGAACCTCATACGCCGGCAGGCTCTGCTCATCGGTTTGGCCAGGTCGCAACTCTGCCGATGGCGCCTTGACGAGGATGTCCTTGGGGATCCAGGGCGAATCCGTCCGTTCGTTTCGCCATCGGCAGAGTTCGTAGACATCCAGCTTTGGCAGATCCTTGATCACTGCGAGACCGCCCGCCGAGTCACCGTACAAGGTGGAGTAGCCCACGGCGGTCTCACTCTTGTTCCCGGTGGTCAGAACGAGCCAAGCGAACTTGTTGGACAGGGCCATCAGCAGCACCCCGCGGATTCGCGATTGCAGATTCTCCTCGGTCAGATCCGGTTCCGTGTCCTCAAAAGATGGAGCCAGCATGTCGAGGAACGCCTGATGGCCGTCCTCGATGGCGATGGTGCGCTGGTCTATCCCGAGGTTGAGCGCCAGTTGCTCGGCGTCGGCGACCGAGTGGCCACTGGAGTACCGCGAAGGCATCAGAACCACATGCACGTGCGCTGCTCCGAGGGCGTCCGTGGCAATCGCTGCCACCAGGGCACTGTCCACCCCGCCGGAGAGACCGAGAACCACATCCGAGAATCCGTTCTTGCGAACGTAGTCAGCTGTGCCCAGGCACAGCGCATCCCAAAGCTCCTCCGGTCCTTCCGGGGACATGGCGACCGCAGGTTCAACGGGGGCGCGGACATCTGCGCTGCGAGATCCCCTCTCGCGCGCTTCGCTCACCGGCGTAACTGCAGCCTGAGGTGCAACGTCGGAATCTCCGAGATCGAGGTCAACAACCGAGATGCACTCGACAAACCGCGGGGACCGAGCCAGCAGCTCACCTTGGTGCATCACCATTGATCCGCCGTCGAAGACCAGCTCGTCCTGGCCGCCCACCTGATTCACATATGCAATCGGTATTCCGGCGGCCCGCGTTCGGATACGCAAGGTTTCCTCGCGAACAGCCTGCTTTCCCGACCGGAAGGGCGACGCATTGATGTTCAGCACTGCCGAGGCACCGTGGCGCGCCGCCGCTTCAGCGGGACCGCCGGCAACCCAGACGTCCTCACAAACGGTCAGGGCCAGATGGGTTCCAGCAATACGGAAAAGTGGTTGCGCGTCCGAACCGGCCTCGAAATATCGCTTCTCGTCAAAGACGGCGTAGTTCGGCAGACACTGCTTGCGGTAACTGCCCACCACTTCCCCGCC
>JAUXGW010000150.1 GCA_030621865.1 Actinomycetes bacterium | reverse complement strand
TGCCGGTTGGAAAGAGTACGAACTCGAAGTGATGCGTGATCATGCTGACAACTGCGTGATCATCTGCGGTATCGAGAATGTTGACCCGATGGGGGTCCACACTGGCGACTCGATTACGGTCGCGCCGATCCAGACACTCACTGATGTCGAGTACCAAGAGATGCGTGATGCGGCGCTCGCATGTATCCGTCGTGTCGGGGTCGAAACCGGCGGCTCGAACGTGCAATTCGCCGTGGACCCGACAGACGGCCGCCAGGTCGTCATCGAGATGAACCCACGTGTTTCGCGATCTTCAGCCCTTGCCTCCAAGGCGACTGGATTTCCAATTGCAAAGATCGCCGCCCGTCTCGCCGTCGGCTACACCCTGGACGAGATCCAAAATGACATCACGGTCGCGACACCAGCTTGTTTCGAGCCCGTCATCGACTACGTGGTCACCAAGATCCCGCGTTGGGCATTTGAGAAGCTTCCGGGCACAGCGGCGCGGTTGGGAACGCAGATGCAGTCGGTCGGCGAGGCCATGGCGATCGGACGGACCTTCCCGGAATCGCTGCAGAAGACGCTTCGTTCACTCGAGAACGGCCGATTTGGACTGAACTGCGACGTCGGCGAGGGCGCTCTTGATGATCTGGGCCCCGATGAACTCAAGCGACGGGCTCCGATCGCCACACCCGAGCGAATCTTCGAGGTCGAGGCGCTGTTGCGGCTTGGTGTGTCGGTCGACGAAGTCGCTTCAATCACGCGAATCGATCCCTGGTTTCTGGATCAGATGCTGATGATTGTGGAGGAACGTAATCATCTCGAATCGCTGGGGAGTGGAAATGAGGTGCTGGGCACCATCAGCCGTGCGGACTGGAAGCGGGCAAAACGCCTTGGTTTCGCCGACGCCCAACTCGCGTACCTGTGGGATGTGGGTGAAGATGAGGTGCGTGCCACCCGACTCTCGAAGGGCGTCGAGGTCACCTACAAGACCGTTGACACCTGTGCTGCAGAGTTCGAGGCCGAAACCCCGTACCACTACGGGACGTTCGAGGACAGCAGCGAAGTCGCTCCATCAGGTCGTGACAAAGTCATCATTCTCGGTTCGGGACCCAACAGGATCGGGCAGGGGATCGAGTTTGACTATTGCTGCGTCCACGCCTGTTTCGCCTTGGACGAAGCCGGCTTCGAAACCGTGATGGTGAACTGCAATCCGGAGACGGTGTCCACTGACTACGACACTTCTGATCGCCTCTACTTCGAGCCCCTCACCCAGGAGAGTGTGCTCGACGTGATTGCCGCCGAGCAGCGCTCGGCCCGTGAAGGAGGCGGCCGTCTGCACGGCATCATCGTGTCGCTCGGTGGTCAGACTCCCTTGAAGCTCGCCGACACGCTCCCGGAGGAACTCATCCTCGGCACCGCACCGGACAGCATCGACGCCGCCGAAGACAGGGACCGCTGGGGTGCTCTGTGTGCCCGACTGGAGATCCCCCAACCGGCGGGTGGCACCGCCACCACGCTGCCCGAAGCCCTGGAGATCGTGGACCGCATCGGTTACCCGGCGCTGATTCGACCCTCCTATGTGCTCGGCGGGAGAGCCATGGAGATCGTCTATGACGCCGAAGGTCTGACCGTCGCCTGGGAGGCCGTGACCGGTCTGGGTTCGCTGGGCAAGGAAGGTGGCCTGTCGGCCGAGCGGCCAGTTCTGGTTGACCGGTTCCTCGAAGACGCCACCGAGGTGGACGTTGACGCGATTCGTGATTCAACCGGCGAAGTCATCATCGGCGGGATCATGGAGCACGTCGAAGAGGCGGGTGTGCATTCCGGTGACTCTGCCTGTGTGATCCCACCCCAGGGCCTCTCCGACGCCACGATCGAGGTGATCGGCGACTACACCCGCCGAATTGCCGAATCACTTGGTGTGATCGGACTCATCAACGTCCAGTACGCCGTGAAACGGGTGCCGGGAGTCGAGGGTGGCGGCCAGGTGTTCGTGATCGAGGCCAACCCTCGAGCCAGCCGAACCGTGCCCTTCGTGGCCAAAGCCACCGGTGTTCCCCTGGTGAAGGTGGCGTCGCGGGTGATGGCCGGGGCCACGCTCGGCGAACTGCGGCAGGAGAAACTCCTGGTGCCGCCCAGCACGGGCTCCCACATCGCCGTGAAGGAAGCCGTGTTGCCGTGGAGCAGGTTCCCCGAGGTCGACGCCCTGCTCGGCCCCGAGATGCGATCCACGGGTGAAGTGATGGGGATCGACAGCACCCTGGGGATGGCGTTTGCCAAGTCCCAGCTGGCGGCCGGCGAGATTCTTCCCTCTGAAGGAACGGTTTTCTTCTCCCTTGCCGATCGGGACAAGGCGGTGGGCCTGGAAGCCGCAATCCGTTTCGCCGACCTCGGCTTCGACCTTGTGGCCACCTCGGGAACGGCGGAACACCTTCGTAATGCCGGACTTCCGGTGAAGCAGGTGGTTGCGAAGGTGAAATCCGCGTCCGGGTCCCGGACCGATCCGGCTCACGAATCCGCACACGCGGTGGACGGCGTGGATCTGATCACCGGCGGTGGAATCCAGCTTGTTGTCAACAGTCCTCGAGGCCGTGGTCCCAGAGCCGACGGCGCCCACCTCCGAATGGCAGCAGCAAACAACAACGTGCCGCTTCTGACCACAGCGGCTGCGGCGGTGGCCGCCGCGAAGGGCATCGCGGACTGGACCACCACCGATCTCGTAGTCCGGTCACTCCAGTCGCATCATGGGTCACCGGGTCCCGGAGTCACAGAGCCTTGAGTTCCCGTGACCCGGACTCCCGATCGACAGACCTCGACTGCACCGTTGAGGTTGGATCCCTCAGCCTGCGATCAGCGGTGATGACGGCCTCCGGTACGGCCGGGCACGGTACCGAATTCGGCGACTTCATGGATCTCTCCGCGCTCGGGGCCATGGTGGTGAAGTCGCTTGCGGCGCAACCATGGGAGGGTAATCCGACACCACGATTGCGCCCGACTGCGAAGGGAATGCTGAACAGCATCGGCCTTCAGGGTCCCGGTGTGCCGGCCTGGTCCCGGGAGCAGCTTCCCGATCTGATGGCGGCCGGGATCACCACGGTGGTGAGCATCTGGGGCCGCACCGTGGCGGACTACCGCGAGGCCGCAGAGCTGATCGCAGAACACGCACACGGCGTGGTCGCGGTGGAGGTGAACCTCTCGTGTCCGAATCTCGACAGCGGACGTCACCTCTTTGCGCATGACCCCGAAATTGCCGCCGAAGTCATCCGGGCAACAGAGGTCGCAGGTTTGCCGAGGTGGGCGAAACTCTCGGCCAACACCGACCGTTTGGTGGAGGTTTCCGCAGCCGTTGCTTCCGCAGGCGCCGAAGCCGTGACCCTGATCAACACCCTGCTCGCAATGGTGATCGACACAGAGCGCGCTGAACCGGCACTGGGTGCCGGCGGCGGAGGCCTGTCGGGTCCCGCGATTCACCCCGTGGCGGTGCGGGCGGTGTACGAGGTGCACGCCGTGCTGCCGGACCTGCCGATAGTGGGTGTGGGCGGCATTGACAGCGCGGAAACGGCCGTGGAGATGTTGATGGCCGGTGCGAGTGCCGTGCAGGTCGGAACCGCCACCTTCCGTGATCCGGCCGCCCCCGAGAAGATTCGATTGGGTCTCGAACAGTGGTGCCGGAGCCATGATGTGCACGCGGTTGCCGATCTGAAAGGGATTGCCCATGTCTGACGTTCCCGGTTTTGATGTTCCTGAGTCGGCCAGACAACGACTCGCCCTGGCGCTGGATCTCGATGACGTGGTCGAAGCTCAACGGGTGGCGGGCCAGTTGCAGCCATGGTTCGGTGTGGCCAAGGTCGGACTCGAACTGTTCTGTGCGGCGGGTCCCGATGCAATTGCCGCCATGCACGACCTCGGTTTTCGGGTGTTCCTCGACCTGAAACTCTTCGATATTCCGAACACGGTGTATCGCTCAGCCAGGGTTCTGGGGGCCCTTGGGGTGGAGTTCCTCACCTTTCATTCCCGCGGCGGGCAGGACATGCTTCGCGCTGGTGTCGAAGGGCTCGCCGAAGGAGCCGACGGTGTCGGAGCGCAAACACCAACGGCCTTGGCCGTGACCGTGCTCACCAGCGACGGTGATGCACCTTCACACATTGTGCCGAACCGCATCCGCACAGCTGTCGAAGGTGGCTGCGGGGGACTGGTGATGGCCGCAGAGGATCTCGACATGGCGAGTCAACTGGCACCGAGGATGAAGAAGGTGGTTCCCGGCATCCGGCTTCCCGGATCCGATACCCATGACCAGAGCAGGGCTGCCACCCCCGCCGAAGCCGCCGCCAACGGTGCTGACCTGCTGGTGATCGGCAGAACGGTGACCGCCGCGGATGATCCCGAGGCCGCGGCCGCCGCCGTTGTGGCCTCGATCTGACCGGTGGCGAGCGTGGAAGGTTCCGACGGTGTGCGTTGGGCACGGCATCTTCGCCTTGTCAGAGCCACAGTTCTGGAGTCACTCTCCGATGGCTCAACCACGTTGGCCGAGGTCCTCGAACAACGGCTGGATCCTGTCATGGGAGAGATTCACCTGCTGAGTGTGCTCGAGTCACTTCCCGGAGCCCGCAAAGTTGATACGCGCCGCAGACTCACACAACTCGGGCTTGCCGGTTCGGCGGCGATTTCCGGACTCGCCGGCGACGACCTGCAACTCGTGGCTGAAGAGTTTGGCGCCACACCAGAATCGGCGGTCATCTCGTCAGCGCGCGCTCAACCGGGGAATCTCGACCAGTGAAGGGAATTCAGAGATGGTGGTGATCGTGATTTCGGGTCCCGGAGGAGTCGGGAAGGGTACGGTTGTCAGCGATCTGGTGGCCTCCGACGACAAGCTCTGGCTCAGCCGCTCGTGGACCACCCGGGACCGCCGGGATGGAGAGGCCGCAGACGCCTACAACTTCGTCACGGAGGACCAATTCAGCGATCACGTCGAACGGGGCGGCTTCATCGAATGGGTTGAATTCCTCGATTACCGGCAGGGGAGCCCGCTTCCCGAGCCACCCCCGGGGTGCGATGTGCTCTTCGAGATCGATGTGGTGGGGGCCGGTCGCATCAAGGAGCTGTTTCCTGATGCCCTGCTGATCTTCATCGACGCTCCGGATCGCGAAGAACAGGAATCCCGACTGCGGTCCAGGGGTGATGATGAGGAACGGGTTCAACAGCGGCTGAAGAAGGCCGCCGAAGAGAAGGCGAAGGCCTCGCAACTGCCCTTTGAGGTCGTGATCAATGACGATCTGGCCGCTGCAGTGCAGGAGGTGGGAAACCTGATCGCTGCTGCCAGGGGCAGCGGCAGCGGATGACACGTGAATACGGTCGAGGCGGGCCTTCGGCGGTATAGTGGTTGGTCCGCTCGCCCCGGTGAACGGAATCGCACGGCACCCCTGCGGACCGGCCGTGCTGCCCGAATCAACATCAGCACCTCGGCCGATCACGCGGATCTGTCGAGGTAATCCTTCAACACCTCATGGAGTCCCCGAATGATTGAGCAGACCGACACGATGATGAACCCGGGTATCGAGGAGTTGCTCGAGCGCTGCGGCTCGAAGTTCTCTCTCGTCACCATCGGTTCTCGTCGTGCCCGCCAGATCAACACGTACTACGTGCAGCTCGGTGACGCCTTGGGCACTGTGGTTCCCCCGCAGGTCACCACCACGGCCCGGAAACCTCTTTCGATCGCATTCCAGGAGATTGCGGCCGACAAGGTCGAAGGAGTCGGTGGCGCCACTGGCAAGGAAATTCCGGAAGCACTCCTGGCGGCCGACCAGGCAGCCGAGGACATGGAAGAGGGACTCCCGACATTCAAGGGAGACTCGGAACCAGCAGAGTCCCCAGAGGACTGAGGCGGACAGGATGTCGGAACTGGCGGGTCGCCGGGTGGTTCTCGGCGTCAGTGGCGGCATCGCCGCCTACAAGGCCGTCGGAGTTTGTCGCCGGCTGGTGGGTGCGGGGGCCCATGTTGCACCGGTGATGACCGAATCTGCGACCAACTTCGTGGGCCCAACCACGTTCTCGGCCCTGGCCTCCGAGCCGGCGAGGACTTCCCTGTTCGCTGACTCCGCCACTCCGATTCCTCACACCCAGCTGGGCCAGAC
>JAUXGW010000189.1 GCA_030621865.1 Actinomycetes bacterium | reverse complement strand
AGGTTCATCACCATCGGGACCTGCCGCTTGATGTACGGCGCCGTCCACGAGTACTCGTCGGTGTAGCGGAAGTGCACCTTGAAGGTCTTCCACTTCGCCGAGATGACCTCAGCATCCACACCCATGTAGAGGTAGTTGTCACGGCCGGAGGTGTCCGACTCACCTTGCATGAAGGCCGACATGTCCATCCCGTCGATCGGTCGGTCGGTCGGGACCCGGTCTGACTCGCCGATGAGTCCCGCCAGGGTCGGAAACCAGTCGAGGGCGGCGACGATCTCGTCTGTGACCACACCTGCAGGGATCTTGCCCGGCCAGCGAACCATGGCGGGTGTGCGATACGAGCCTTCCCAACCACCGCCGAAGCACCCCTTCCAGAAACCGCCGCTTCCGAACGATTCGCCCTTGGTGGCACCACTGCCGTTGTCACTGGCCCAAACGACGATCGTGTTGTCGGCGATGTCGAGTTCGTCGAGAGTGTCGAGAATCTGACCGGCTCGATGATCGAGCTCGGCCATGTTCTTCGGCCCCGCATGAGGGCTGTCGGTCGCGTCCTCGAAATCCGGGTGAGGGATCATCGGCGGGTGCATGTTGGTGAATCCGACGTACGCGTAGAACGGCGTGCCTTCAGCATGCTTGCGGTGGATGAAGTCGATCGTCTTGTCGGTGATCTTCTCATCCATGAAGGGCCGTGTCTTCAGATTGAAGTCGTCGACCTCCTCATAGGGCTCGCCCTTGACGGCTTGCTTGATCTTGGGACGCGGCAGATAGTCTGGATACATCGGATGCGCAGTCCAGCCTGCCTCGTCGGAAGACTCACTGATGCCCCACCACTCATCGAACCCCTGGGCGGTCGGAATCCTGTCGGGGGTCCTGCCGAGGTGCCACTTGCCGAACATCCCGGTGGCGTATCCGGCGTCGGAGAACAACTCCCCCATCGTGTACTCCCAAGGGCAAAGTCCGTAGGCAGCTGAGCCTCCGAGTGGGACGGTGAACGTTCCCGAGCGGACCGGCATGCGGCCCGTCATCAATGCACTACGGGTGGGTGTGCACTGAGCCTCGGTGTTGAAGTTGGTGAAACGAATCCCTTCCGACGCCAATTGGTCGAGGCGCGGCGTGGGATTGAGATTCCCGTAGCTACTCAGATCACCCCAGCCGACGTTGTCGGCCAGCATGAAGATGACGTTCGGTTTGTCAGCCATTGCTTGTCCCTCCTGACATGTCGGCGGCTGCATCTGTTGCTCCTTGGGCTTCTTCTACTGGCTCGCCATGGTCCTTGCCCATCCAGGAGGAAATGAGGCCGCCACCGATGATTTGGAAGAACAGGATGGCTACGACCGCGCCGAGGATCGCCGGATCGTTGCCGAACGCGATCGCCACGGCGGCGAACGACGGCCCTGAATTGCTACCGATCTGCACCATCGAGGTCGCGGCCCTTGTCTCCCTGCCACCTATGGAAAGGAAGTAGCCGATCACGACCATGATTACGACGAAGACAATCGCAGCGAGCATGACTCGATCGCCGATGAGATCGATGATCGTCCGCCAACTCGTCAGAACCCCCAACCCGACAACTGCCAGGAAGGCCGGGCCAGAGATGGCCATCGCGGTCTTGTTCCACTCGAGGGCGCCCTTTTCGTTCCAGTGTCGAATCAACAGTCCAACCACAAACGGGAGGACCTGCAGGAACACGATCGTCTTGAGCAACTCACCCACGGGCAGGGAAACGCCCTCCCCAAGATCGGCCGCTCCGAGAATGAAGTTGGCGGTTGACGCAAACGTGAACGATGCCACGACAGCAAGCAGAACCTGGAAGGTTGCCCCGGTGGTGACGTCGCCCTTGGCACTCATGACGAACTTCACACCGAGTGGAGCGCCCGGCACCACAGCGAGAAGCACCATCGCGATATATGCCGGTTCAGACAGGCTGAACAACTCGGCAGTTCCCCATCCCACAAGGGGACGGATAATGAGGCCCGTGGCGAGCACCAAGAGCACCAGCCCAACACGACTCAATACGGCTCCCAAGTTGGCGAGGGTCGTGGTGAAGCCAGCCGAGACCATCGTCGCCACAATCATGATGACCAAGGCGATGTTGAACAAAGCTCCAATCAGCTCTTGAAGTTCCATCTGATTCTTCTCCTCTCGAACAGGTCCGAATATGCGGGTCTCTCGGCGAGTAGCTCCCGACGAAAACGCGAACTTCCACTCCCTTTGTACACCCTGTCAAGAACGCTCAGGTGCGCTCACCCGGGTGATTTCGGATCGACCCCGGTCCAATGCGTCGCTACCATCGGGCGGGTGAGTGCTCCGACAGACCGTGGAGAAATGGCTCGTCGCGACCATCAGAGCCTGGTGGTGGTGAAGACACGCGTGCCGAGGCAGCGCGCAGGCTTGGTCCGCCGAACCGACATTGTCGATCGGCTCGTGGATGACTTGCACCAGAAGGTCACGGTCATCCAGGCCCCAGCGGGCTACGGCAAGTCAACCGCACTCCTGCAGTGGGTCGAGGCAGATCCCGTTCGGAGGTTCGCGTGGGTGACACTCGAAGAGGCGGACAACGAGCCTGTACTCTTCTGGCGGTATCTACTGCTCGCCATCACGGCGCTCGCCCCAGGATTCGGTGGGCGTGCCGAGAAGCTCCTGACCCAGCCACAGCCCGACATCGACGAGCTAGTACGCGAAGTGCTCAACCATACGCTCGACCTTCCAGGCCGATTCGTCCTGGTGTTGGACGACTACCACACGATCACGAATCCCGAGTGCCATCGATCATTGCAGTACTTCATCGATCACCTACCAGACTCAATGCATGTGGCCTTGGGCACGCGGTCGCGGCCCCCTCTCTCCTTCTCCAAGCTGGAGGCCAACGGTCAGCTCCTTTCCATCGACGCCGATTCGCTCCGTTTCTCACTCCTGGAGAGCAAGAAGGCCATAGAGAACACCGGCACGGGGCACAGTCGCGACGACATGATCAGCATACATGAACGATGCGAAGGCTGGCCCGCAGGTGTGTACCTGTGCGCGATGACAGCTGATCCCCTGCCGTCGACCGATCGCGCCCCTGCCGGTTTGGACACGGTCCGCTCATATCTGACGGAGCAGATGCTCGACGAGCTGCCCGAGGACGAACGATCGGCGCTCACCAGTTGGTCGATCTTGCGATACCTGAACGCGAGTGTGTGCGACCGAGTTGTCGGGCGTTCCGATTCGGCGAACGTGCTCCACCGGCTCTCGACAACAAACCTTCTTCTCCAGCCTCTTGGCGCGGGTGGCGACTGGTACCGCCTCCACGATCTGCTTCGCGATGCGTTGCGGACCGAGTTCACCCACCGATCTGTTGAGGAACAGCAGCTCACCCACCTCCGCGCCATGGAATGGTATCTCGAGAACGAAGAACCGGCGGAGGCCATCCCTCACGCACTTGAGGCAGACCTATACACACGCGCAGCCGAGCTCATCTGCACCGACTGGATGACCCACATGCTGGACGGTTGGCTGGCGACACTCCGGAAGTGGATAGACCAATTCCCGAGCCAGGCGATGATCGACTATCCCCCCATCCTGGTGGCGTCGGCATGGATCGCGGCGTTCGATGGCGACGCGGAGGCGACCCACCGGTTGGTAGCAGCAGCTCGACAGGCTGAGTACGACGGCCCCATGCCGGACGGAACGTCGTCATACACCTCCGCGGTGGAGATCCTCCAGGCAGGTCTCGGTCACAGAGGCATGAAAGACGCCAATGAACATGCCGAGCTCGCGTTTCGTCTCGAGCCGCAAGGAAGCCCGTGGAGACAGATGGCAGCCGCTCTGGTGGGGGTCACCCGGTTCGGTCTCGGACAGTATGAGGACGCCCGGTCCGCGTTGAGGGAGGCATCGAGAATCCCCACTGGACCAGACGGGGTGGGTACGTACGCTCGCGGCCAGCTCGCCCTGCTGGAGATGCACGAAGGCAGATGGGACGAAGGGTCGCGCCAGGCCGACGTCGCCTGCAGCCTGATCGAGGAATCGAATCTGGGCAATCTGCTCTCCAGTGGCGCTGCTTTGGTCGCTGCGGCAGCCGTCGCGGCTCACGTCGGAAACCGCGGCTTGGCGGTCCAGCGGCTCTGCTCCCTCGCTCCGATCCAGAAGGTCCTCTCCGATGCCATCCCCTTCGACGCATTCCAGATCCACCTCATCGCAGCCGAGACATACCTACTTCTCGGCGATCACGGCGCCGCGAGCATCCACGCCCGATCGGCTACCTCTCGACTCGAGACCTTTGGCGACGCTGGGATCTTCGAAGAGCGCCTCGCCAAGGTTCAAGTGGCACTCAGATCCTCGTCCGATCGTGTCGACGCTCGCCAAACCGAGCCCAACATCCTGACAGATCGGGAACTCGAGATCCTCTCCATGCTCCAGAGTGATCTCACGTTGCGAGATATCGGGAGCGAGCTCTTCGTTTCTCGCAACACCGCGAAGAGCCATGTCGCGAGTGTCTATCGGAAGCTTGGTGTAACGAGTCGCACGGCCGCAGTCGCACGCGCACGTCAGCTCGAACTGATTTGAGGACGGGAGAGCCGTCACACGCTCCGGTATCACCCGGGTGAGAGCCCGCGAGAATGACCCCGTAACGCCATACTTAAGTGAAGTCCGTATCGAAAGAGCGTCCGCTATGAGTGAACACCGAGGATCGCTAACGCTGACCACGAACAGGGTGCAGCGCCGTCGGATACTGATCATCACGGCACTCGCTGCAGTTGGTTCTGTGTGGTTCTGGAGACGGAAACTGATGTCGCTGTTCGCTCATTTGGGACCCTACGTTCGAAGCGCATCGCAGGTGAAGAACCCAACTCTGATCGTCAACCCGTGGAGTGGCGATGGCAAGGCCGAAGCGTTTGGACTGGTGTCGCACGCGAAGTCGCTGGGAATTCGCACGATTCTGCTCGAACC
>JAUXGW010000333.1 GCA_030621865.1 Actinomycetes bacterium | reverse complement strand
GTGCACCAGCGATGACGACTCGGCAAGCAACGATGAGACTGCCGAAGCAACCGAGGTCACGGTCGCGCCCGATGCCGTGGACCGGGCATACAACATCCTCCCTCCCGGCAACTACGGGGGCCTCCCCACCAGCGAAAACTCCCTCGACCAACTCCCGCTGTATGACGGTCTCACCCCACTTCGGGGTGACATCACCGATGAGGACATCGAGGAGTACTTCCTGCCGGAGGACTTCGAGCCAATAGGAGCGACCACAGAGGAGCCCACGGGTCGTGCAGGCACCACGATTCTCTATGACGAGTGGGGGATTCCCCACATCACCGGCGAGACCCGCGAGGACCTTGCGTTTGGAGCCGGCTGGGTCAGCGCACGCGATCGCGGCCCGCTGATCGAGCTGGGCCGCGGGCCGGCCCGGGCTGCGGTCGCCGACATCCCCGGCATCGACGCGTTCGACCTCGTTACGAGCGCACAGGAGTTCATCCCCAGCGAGGCCGCCGAGCAGCTTGTGTCGGACCAAGCCGACCTGATCGTCGAGGAGCTGGGTCCCGAAGGCGAGGAGATCATCTCGGACGCCCAGGCCTATGCCGACGGCATGACCGCGTACTGGGAGGCCAACAACGTCGACCAGGAGCCCGCAACGGTCAACGACGTCATCGCCGTCACGGCCTTCATCGGTTCGATCTTCGGCGCCGGCGGGGGTGACGAGGCAAGCAACGCTGAGTTCCTGTCGACCGTTCAGAACGGCCTCGGCGATGACGTGGGTCAGAAGGCATGGGAGGACGTGATGCTCTTCGATGACCCCGAAGCCCCGACAACCATCGAGGAGACCTTCGACTACGGGGTATTCACAAGCGACGAAGTCACTGGCTCTGTGGTCATCGACGAGGGAAGTGTCGAGTCATTCGACCCTCTGGAGGCCAACGCACCCGAGGCTGAGAACGTGCTGTACGAAGCCGCCGGTCCCGTACCGGCCCGCCTGGCCTCCAACTGGCAACTCGTGGAACGGGGAGCATCGGCCAACGGCACCACACTCGGTGTCATGGGCCCTCAGCTTGGCTACTTTTACCCAGAGATCGTGCAGCAGATGCATCTCTCCGGTCCCGGCATCGAGGCCCAGGGTGCGGCCGTGCCCGGCCTCGCGATGTACCTCCTCATCGGACGCACCGAGGACTATGCATGGAGCCTCACATCGGCAAGCCACGACGTCCGTGACGTGTTCGCCGAGACCTTGTGCAATCCCGACGGATCCGAACCCACACGCGCATCAGAGCACTATGAGTTCGAGGGCGAGTGCCGCCCGTTCGAGACCTTTGATGCCGGAACGCTGAATGGCGTCCCGATCTCCTACCTCACTTCCGAGCACGGTCCAGTGGTAGGCACCGCACTGTCGGAGGGTAAGCCCGTGGCACTCGCCCGGCAGCGGTCCACCCTCGGCCGCGACGGGCTCAACCTCGGCGCCCTCAAAAACATGACCGAAGGCGATGCTGTGGACCCAGAGGCGTTCTATGAGACCGCCAACCAGTTCGGCTTCACGTTCAATTGGGCCTACATCAACCGCGATGGCCCCGCCTTCTTCTCCTCCGGACTCCTTCCGGTTCGTGCGGACGGTCTGGATCGGCGTCTGCCGACACTCGGAAACGGTGAGTACGAGTGGCAGGGCTTCCTGGAGGAGGACGAGCATCCCCATGCAGCCGGTCACCCCAGCGGAATTATGCTGAACTGGAACAACCAGTCGGCCCCCGGATTCATGCACGGAGACACCCGTCCCTACGGGTCGATGCACCGGGTGGAGTTGTTCGACCAGTTTCCCGACCCGGTTGACCTCGCCGGCGTGGTGGGTGTGATGAACCGGTCCGCCACCGAGTTTCCACAGGCGCAGCCCTGGCCGGTGGTCAGTGAGGTTCTCCGTACTGGGGACGCGCCCACCCCACTCGCCGGCGAAGTTGCCGACCTGATGGATGCCTGGCTTGCCGACGACGCACCGGCAGTCGACGCGGACGACGACGGGAACTATGACGAGTCCGGGCCCACGATCATGGAGGCGCTGTGGGAGCCACTGGCGAGCGAAGTGATACGCCCGGTGTTCGGTGAACTGACCGAGACGGTTTACGAGGCAAGGGACATGGATGATTCCTCCGGCCACAGCATCGTGGACAAGGACCTGCGCACGGTGCTCGACCAGGATGTCGAAGGGGAATTCGAGCTCCAGTACTGCGGCGAAGGTGATCTGGTTGACTGCCGGGATTCGCTGTGGGCTGTGGTCGACTCTGTCAGTCAGAAACTGGCCGAAGAGCACGGCGACGACCCGTCAACCTGGCTCACCGAGGCTCTCCGCATCGACTTCGAGCCGGGCCTCATCCCTGA
>JAUXGW010000170.1 GCA_030621865.1 Actinomycetes bacterium | reverse complement strand
TCGAGGAATCCGTACGTGATGCACAGTCCCAAGGCGTTGATGCCAATGAGTGCCATCGCGAAGGACAACGCAACGACCTTGGTGCCCAGGCCGGGATCACCGACGTTCTGCGGAACGGGCATGTACCAGCCGGGAAGTGGCCCCGTCGGTGCCCGACTGCCTTCAAGGGGCACAGCAGCATCGGTCAGGCGTTCGGTTGGATCGGCAGTGATGGCAAGAAAGTCCAGCTCATCATCACTGAAGTCCTGAGGGGCTTCGGCGCCGGGTCCGACATCTTCCATCACCGCTCCAGTCTGACATTTTCTCCTCCTCAAGACCCGTCGAGTGCGCCAACAACACAAAGCGGTAGCCTGAGCCGGCACAATGTCTGACCCGACACACTTCCCTTACCGGTTCGACAATCGCTGGAAGCCGCCTCGGGTTCAAGGATCACTCGACGCTGTGGGTCAGCGTGGCTGATCCACAGGCACTTGCCGACACGATCGGCCGCTGACACCAGGATTCGCTAACCGCGACCTCCGGCAATCAGCTTGGCTTCCGGCAAGGATTTGAGTCGCAACATCGCCGCAACTCCGATCACCGGGCCGGGTACCAGGAGCACAAAAGCCCACATCCACCCCGGACCATCACGAATCACGGGAACGAGCCAGATCGTGGCAACCGTGAGCGTGAAACCGATCGCCAACTGCATGGTCACACCGGTGCCCACATAGGACTGGTCAGCGGTTTCGGTGACGATGGTTGAGAACTGGGCGGAATCGGCCACAACGGTGAATCCCCACACCAACGCCACCAGGATCAACAGTGCGAGAGGTCCGCTCCGAAGGAACCCGATCACCAGGGCGCAGAGTCCGGAGATGGCCATCGCCGAAGCCGTGACCTTCGTACGCCCCCACCTGTCTCCCAGAATTCCGCCGACCAGACACCCGATCGCACCCACGCCGATAACCGCAAAGGTCAACATCGAAGCCACGTTGCCCGGATCCTTGACGCCGTGCAGGGCAAGGGTGTCCACCGCGAAAGCCGCAAACCACGCCCACATCGCGTACAACTCCCACATGTGTCCGAAATAGCCGATCGAGGCCAGGCGGACGGCAGGATCGCGACTCAGTTGGACGACCTGCCGCGGGGAGAACACGGCCGGCGGGAATCGGAACGGCCCTTCATGGAACCCGACAAGTGCCAACACTCCTCCGGCGAAGGTGAGAACCGATGTCGCAAGGATCACCATTTGCCAGTCGAGGCCGCCGAACCCATTCACGAGGTGCGGGAGCGCCGATCCGATCGTCAGAGCACCCACCATCACTCCAAGGGCCGTACCTCTTCCGGCTCGAAACCATGTGGACATTGCCTTCATGGCAGGTGGATAGACACCTGCCAGCGCCGCTCCGGTGATGAAACGGAAACCGATCGCCGCAGATGACCCGGGTGCGATCAACAGTCCAAGGTTCGCAAGTCCGGCAACCATTGATCCGGCGAACATCAGGCGTTTTGGCGCCACCACGTCGGCGAGGCTGGCGAAGGCTGACACCACAGCACCGGCAACGAATCCCAGCTGAACAGCGATGATCAACCACGAGGCTTCTGTGGTGGACAAGGACAGATGTGCTCGAAGTTGAGGTAGAACCGCTGAAGCAGAGAACCAGGTCGCCATCGACAGAACCATCGCCACACCCAGCACCGTGAGGGCCCGCCATCTACCCGGCGGATCCCCCTGTTGTGTGCTGTCTGATTCGCTCGAAGCCATGGAGGACTCGTCCCTGTGTTGTGCAGACCCTGTGTTGTGCAGACCCTGTGTCTTCAGCCTCCCGGTGTGGCGAGAATCTCACCGTGGAGAACGGTGAACCATGAATCGGGATGAGCCGCCCAGGTTCTGAACCCGGCGGCCATGCCGGACAATTCACTCGACGTGGCAAAACCCTCCGATTCGGCCTGTTCGGCAACCGGTGAATCAGTCATCCGGTCCGCCCACAACTCGCTCCACCACAGCCGCGTTTCCTCATCGGCGAAACACCACACCGAGGCAGACGGAATCACTTCGGAGAATCCGGCCTCATTGGCCCATGCGAGAAGCCGTCGGCCCGCATCGGGTTCGGCGTTGTTGGATCTGGCGACAGCGCGGTATACCTCGAGCCAACGCTCGAGACGATCGTCAGCCGGATACCAGAACATGGCCTCGTAATCCGCATCCCTCACCGCGACCACCCCGGCGGGCCTGGACACCCGGCGCATCTCTCGCAGCGCCGCCACCGGATCCGAGAGGTGCTGCAACACCTGGTGGGCATGAACGACGTCGAACGAATCGTCGGGGTGATCGAGTTCGTACACGTCGCCAACCACCGGAGTCACATTGATCAGGCCCCGTTCAGCGGCCACGCCCGCTGCTTCCGCCACGACACTGGCCGCCCGGTCAAGTGCAACCACTTCACCGGGATCAACCAGTTCTGCCAGATCCGCCGTGATGGTTCCGGGACCACACCCGATGTCCAGAAGACGGTCTCCTTCGCTCAGCGACGGAAGCAGATACCCGGCCGAGTTCTCCGCGGTACGGGCCCGATGCGAGCGCAGCACCGCGTCGTGATGACCGTGAGTGTAACGATCGTCGCCCATCCCGGAACCTTACGCCCAACACAAAAGGAATCCTCCGATGCATTCGTCCCGCCTGTGCAGAGAACGCACCGGACCACTGTGGGACTCGGTCGAATGGCCCGGTCGAACAGCTTTGCGATTACCGCCGGCCAGAATTACCGGATCGATGAGGCCACATGTTCAGCACCCGAACGATGGTGTCCAGGGTTCGCAGGCTGATCTTGCCCCGACTGGAGGATGCGAGCACCCGCAAGGGTGCCTCCGTGAGGGCATGCTCAATGATCGACGTCAGGTTCTCATCCAGTGAGTCGCCAAACTGAACCCGGACCGTTTTCTGGGCAAGCTTCGTGAGAAGTACTCCCGGCAAAACGGCGCTGGCTTCTCCAAGAGTGGAGTTCCGGGTGAATGGCCGCACGGGATGCGGACGCGGGATCGGGTGACCCAACGCCGCAACGAAGCGCGACTCATCCGCCACGCTTTCGGTCGTGGGGGAACCGATCGATTCGCCATCACCCTGGCTCGCCGGCACAAAGCTGGACTGGATCTCACAGTGAGTAGTGCAGCGAATGTCCCGGGACGACGAGCCCACCAACAGTTCGTAGGTGCCTCCCTCGATCTGCCACTCATTCGTTGCGGTGTCGAAGTGGGCGAAACACCGCGAATCAAGGTGCAGCACCACGGTGTGCGAAGCACCCGGGTCGAGATGGACCTTCTCAAACGCCTTCAGTTCCCGATCCGGCCGCTCGATCGGGCCGTCAGGCGGCCTCACATACAGCTGGACCACTTCGGAGCCCACCCGCTCACCAGTGTTGGTGACGTCCACGCGAACCGTGATCCGGACCTCGTCATCGGCGTTCGCCGAGTCCGCCGTGACCGCCACATTCGAGTAGTCGAAGGTCGTGTAACTCAGGCCGTGCCCAAAGGGGAAGGCCACATCGAGTCCAGCCGAGTCGAACCAGCGGTAGCCGACGTAAACACCCTCCCGGTACTGAACCTGACGGCCGACGCCGGGGAACCAGGGATCGGAGCCCACATCGGACTGGCGCATCGGGAACGTCTCGGCCAGCTTTCCGCCAGGTGTGACCTCGCCGAAGAGCACATCGACGATCCCCGATCCACCCGCCTGACCTCCGAGGTAAGCCTCGAGGATCGCCGCCGGCTTGTCTATCCACGGCATTACCACCGGAGCCCCGTTGCTCAGCACAACCACAGTGTTCGGATTGGCTTCTGCGACCTTGGAAATGAGGTCGATGTGTTGCTGAGGCAGTCGAAGGTGGGACCGGTCATAGGCCTCCGATTCGTAACTCGGCGGAAGTCCGGCGAAGACCACCGCAACTTGCGCCGCCCTCGCCACCTCCACTGCGCTGGCGATCAGATCCGGCCGGATGTCATCGGACGTCGCAACGTATCCCTGCGAGAAGCTGACTGAGCCGGCGTCCTCCACGAGGGCTTTGGCCGCATCGAGCGCGGAGTCGAGGCGGGTCGGTGTGACCAGCGAACTGCCCGCGCCCTGATACCTGGGATCCATCGCGAAGCCCCCGATGATCGCGACGTCCTGGGTTCGGTCGAGCGGGAGCACCCCGTTGTTGGTCAGCAGAACCGCTGATTCGGCCGCAGCCCGGCGAGCAAGTCCGTGGTGCTGGTCGTAGTCGCAGGGTTCGGGATCGGCCAGAGCTTCATTGCCGGCGGCGATCACCCTGATCACCCGCTCCACCGCCTCGTCAAGCGTCTGTTCGCCAAGGCGCCCAGCGCTGATCGTGTCCAGTACCGAGGGATCGTTCATTCCTTTGCTGCCCGGCATCTCCAGATCCAGTCCGGCAGTGATGCCGGCAGCACGGTCATTCGTTGCTCCCCAGTCAGTCATCACGAGACCGTCAAATCCCCACTCATTCCTCAGAACCTCCGTGAGGAGCCAGTGGTTCTCCGAGCCATAGATGCCATTGAGCTTGTTGTAGGCGCACATCACCGTGGTTGGAGCGGCCGACTTGATGGCTCGCTCGAACCCGGCGAGGTAGATCTCGCGCAGTGTGCGTTCATCGACGATGGCGTCAACCACCATCCGCATCGTCTCCTGGTTGTTCACGGCGAAGTGCTTGAGGCTCGTCCCGACTCCGGTTGACTGGATTCCCGTGATCAGCGCGCCGGCCATCACACCGGTCAGCAGAGGGTCCTCGGAGAAGTACTCGAAGTTCCGCCCACAGAGCGGATGACGTTTGATGTTGGCTCCCGGACCGAGGACCACGGCAACACCTTGGGCCCTGGCCTCGCGGCCGATTGCGGAGCCGACCTCCTGGAGCAGATGCGGATCCCAGCTGGCAGCGAGACCCGACGCGGTCGGGAAACAGGTGGCTGGAAGCCCAAGGAGGATGTTGCCGGAGCGGGGATCGGTCTTTCTGAGTCCGTGGGGACCATCGGTGATGGTGACCGGATCCAGGCCCATCTCCTCGACAGACTTGAGATTCCACATGTCGCGCCCGGAAGTGAGCGCAACTCTGCGCTTCACCGACATGGCTTCATTCGCGGACGGAGTCCGATTCGTGTTGACCATTGCAGCATTCCACCAGATTCGGCGCCCAGATTCAGGAGAACCTCGATGCCACTCGGGATCCCGGTCGCCCACCGGAAAGCCTGGTTTGGGTCAGGCGACGTTGACCAGCAGGTGGTTCAAGCGGCCATCGTCACCGAAGAGTTCCTCGCGCCAGTCGGCCAGAAGCTGCTCGGTGTCGTGATCATCCGGGTGGAAATCGGCCCGGTTGTAGACCCGCAGCCGACGCCAGGTGGACTTCCGGAAAAACGGAACCT
>JAUXGW010000122.1 GCA_030621865.1 Actinomycetes bacterium | reverse complement strand
CAGTAGCCACACTTCTGCACGAGCGAACAACGGGTCGGCGATCTCCCCGCAGGCGATACGATCGCATGAGCCATTCAAGGGAGCTATTCCATGGGCGACGATGCCGCAACCATTGAGGGCTACTATTTCGAGGGCCGTACCTTCGCGCCGAGCGCGGAGTTCGTGGCTTCGGCGGTGGAGAACGATCCGGCGATCTCCGGGCAGGTCGGCGCGGGGAACATGGGGCTGCCCTTGGGGGAGGTGGCCTGATGCTTTGGCACATTGACACCAGACTTGTCAACGGCGACGTGGTGGTGCGCATAGGGCGCCCGTTCAGATCACGCCTCGTCTACATCTTCCGCAAGGGTTCCGAAGGCAAAGGCGTGGGCCAAAGCATGGCTGCGGCTGAGGACGCTGACGCTCAGCGGTACGCCAGGAAATTGTTCTACCGGTTTGCCGAGGACACCGGCCTTGCCGTCTGACATGAAACTGACCTCAGGTCCGTGCTGGCCATTGTGGCTGCGGCCGCCGCTCTGACTCTTTGGTTCGTGATGGATCCAGATCATTGGGCTGGTGGATCGGCTACGTCGCTGGGCGCATGGTTCTGCTTCTCATGTGACGCTCTGCGAGAACCATGTTTGGCCTTGGCAGTTTCACCCAGCCCTTCGACCTGAGGCGGCGAACACCGCGCTGGAATCGCCGAGCCGGAATCATCACGCCAGTACCCGGAATTCCGCGCGAGCGAACAACGGGTCGGCGATCTCCCCGCAGGCGATACGATCGCATGAGCCATTCAAGGGAGCTATTCCATGGGCGACGATGCCGCAACCATTGAGGACTACTACTACGAGGGCCGAACCTTCGCGCCGAGCGCGGAATTCGTGGCTTCGGCGGTGGAGAACGATCCGGCGATCTACGAGCAGGCCGAGGCCGACTTCGAGGGATTCTGGGCTGAGCAGGCCCGCAACCTTGTCTCCTGGGAAGAACCGTTCCATACCACGCTGGAATGGGAGTTGCCGTATGCGAAATGGTTCGTTGGCGGCAAGCTAAACGTCAGCTACAACTGCCTGGATCGCCATGTGGAGGCTGGTCTCGGTGATCGGGTTGCGTATTACTTCGAAGGCGAGCCCGGAGATACCGAGACCATCACGTATTCGGAATTGCTGTCCGAGGTTTCGCGTTTCGCCAACGCCTTGAAGAGGCTCGGCGTGAAGACTGGCGACCGCGTATGCATCTACATGCCGATGATCCCCCGGACCGTCATCGCCATGCTGGCCTGTGCTCGAATCGGAGCGGTTCACAGCGTGATATTCGGAGGTTTCAGCCCCGATTCAATTTCTGATCGCATCAATGACGCTGCTGCTGTGGCGGTCATCACGGCCGATGGCGGCTACCGCCGGGGTGTTCCTTCGATGTTGAAGCCCAAGGTGGATGAAGCACTCAAGTCCTGCAACACGGTTCGTTCGGTTGTGGTGGCCGACCGGTGTGGCGGAAACGTCGACATGGAGAGCGGCAGGGATCATTGGTGGGATGAGCTCGTCTCGGCCGAGTCCGACGATTGCCCACCCGTATTCGTTGATTCCGAGCACCTGCTGTTTCTTCTCTACACCTCGGGCACCACGGCGAGCCCCAAGGGAATCATGCATACCACCGGCGGCTATCTGACACAGGTGGCGTGGACCTACCGAGCGGTGTTCGATCTGCGCCCGGAGTCTGATGTCTACTGGTGCGCCGCGGATGTCGGCTGGGTCACCGGACACAGCTACATCGTCTACGGGCCCCTCTGCAACGGTGCCACGTCCGTGATCTACGAGGGGACTCCGGACACTCCCAGGGAGCAGGACCGCTCCGGGGATCCCGGGACGTGGGCGAAAGACCGACTCTGGAGCATCATCGAGCGCTACGGCGTCACGCAGCTGTACACGGCTCCCACCGCGATCAGAACATTCATGAAGTGGGGTGAAGCGGCGCCAGACGCTCATGACCTGACCTCCCTGCGCCTCCTGGGGACGGTGGGGGAGCCCATCAACCCTGAGGCATGGATGTGGTACCACGAACACATCGGTGGGGAGCGTTGCCCCATTGTGGACACCTGGTGGCAGACCGAGACCGGTGGACAGATGCTGACCCCATTGCCGGGAATCACCGTGACGAAACCGGGATCGGTCTGCGCAGCCCTTCCGGGCGTCGGCGCCGAACTTGTTGATGACGACGGGAATGTTGTCACCGAAGGTGGCGGATACCTGACTCTCACCACACCATGGCCGGGTATGTTGCGTGGCATCTGGGGAGATCCCCAGCGGTATCTGGACACATACTGGTCGCGCTACGAGGGTCGATACTTTGCCGGTGACGGAGCCAAGATCGATTCGGACGGCTACCTGTGGATACTCGGGCGAACCGACGACGTGATGAATGTGTCAGGTCACCGCATTTCGACCACCGAGGTTGAATCCGCATTGGTTGACCACGAAGCAGTCGTCGAAGCAGCGGTGGTCGGAGCCACCGACGAAACCACAGGCCAGGCGATAGTCGGGTACGTGATCCTGCGGGGCGACGTCGAGAGCAGCGACGACCTGAGGGAAGAGATTCGTGCCCATGTGTCGACGAAGCTGGGGGCCATCGCTCGACCCCGGGTGGTGATTGTGGTGCCGGACCTTCCCAAGACGAGATCCGGAAAGATCATGCGCCGACTCCTGCGCGACGTTGTGGAAGGTCGCGAGTTGGGCGACACCACCACACTCGCTGACGAAGAGGTCGTGGACGAAATCAGGGATCGAGCCGCATCCGACGACAGCGACGGGGAGTGACTCGGCGGCCGCTGTCTCGTTTGTCGGCACCGCGCGGTGACTGGCCAGGTTGCGGGCGTGCCTAGGTGGGATGAGACATTCGACAACTGGCTTTGGCGATCCGAGGATCACCGAACCGAGATCGAGGTGGCCGCGGGCGACCCGGATTCCCAGGTCAGCGCCGTGGTCTTCGATCTGGACGGTGTGCTTTCGGATGCGTCAACCCGACAGCACTTCATCGAGTATCCCCGCAGGGACTGGGAATCCTTCTTCGCTGCCTGCGGCGACGATGAACTGATCGCCGAGGTCGGACGTCTGCTCGCAGTGCTGGATCCGGCGCACCGGATCGTGCTTCTGACGGCCCGTCCGATAAGGGTTCAACCTCAAACCCTTGCCTGGCTCGATCGTTATGGCCTGCGCTGGGATCTGCTGGTCATGAGGGACTTCGGCGACTATTCGGCAGCGCAAGTCTTCAAACAACAAACGGTGAGGGAACTACGGCGCCGCTCATTCGATCTCCGCCTGGCCTTTGAAGATGATCCCCGCAACGTTGCGATGTTCCACTTCGAGGGTGTGCCGTGTGTGTACATCCATTCCGGTTACTTCGAGTAGGTCCCTGCCCTGGCTTCCGGTGACCTTGCCTTCCGGTGACCTTGCCTTCCGGTGAATCTGGCTTCCGGTGACCTTGCCTTCCAGTGAGCCGCGTGCGCGGAACCGAGGTCAAGGCGTGCGGCAAATGCGAGTTCAACCGGCCATTCTGAGTCCGGGCACAGTCTCGGGGCAGCTGACTGGCCACCCCTACCCCTTGTCGTAGCATCATGTACTTGTGGATTACCCGGCGGTGCTCGCCGCCGCCGCCGACGACGACTGTGAAAGGGAACTGACACCGACATGGCGAACAATGCCAAAACAGCTGCCCTGCTGGCCGGATTGGGTGCGCTTTGTATGGTCATCGGTTCATTCTGGGGAGCACAGGGTGTGGTGGTCGGGCTTCTGATCGGCTTGGCGTTCACCGGTGGTTCCTACTGGTTCAGTGACAAGCTCGCGATCCGATCCGCGCGCGCCACTGAGGTTTCGGTCGAACAGATGCCGCAGTATCACTCGATCGTTGATGGCCTGGCTCAGCGTGCGGGTATCCCGAAGCCGAAGCTGTACGTGTCCTCCAGCCCCCAGCCGAACGCTTTTGCAACTGGGCGCAACCCGCAGAACGCGGCGGTTTGTGTCACCGAAGGCCTGCTCAACTCCCTCAGTTGGGCAGAGATCCAGGGTGTTCTGGCGCACGAACTCGCCCATGTCCGCAACAGGGACATCCTGACCGGATCAGTGGCGGCAGCGGTCGCCATGGGAATCACCTTCATTGCCAGCATGGCGCGCTTTGCCGCCATTTTCGGTGGTCGCGGCGGCGATCGCAACAATGGTCTCGGGGCGCTGTTCATGATGATTCTTGCTCCCATCGCGGCGGCGCTCATCCAGATGGCCATAAGCCGATCGCGGGAGTATGAAGCCGACGCTTCGGCCGCTCGGATGCTCGGTACGGGAGAACCGCTGGCCGCAGCACTGGAAAAGCTGGACGCCTCGGCCAGCCGTATTCCGATGGACGTGAACCCGGCCGAAGCGTCCGCCTACATCGTCAATCCCCTTCGTGGCCAGTCAGTTTCGAAGATGTTCAGTACCCATCCTCCGATGGAAGAACGCGTCGCTCGGCTCCGAAGCAACGCCTGGGCCCAAGGATGACACCTGCGTCGGGGAATGGCGCCTGAGCCCCGAGTTCCAGAGTCCGGAGATCCTGAGCCCGGAGTTCCAGAGCCCGGAGTTCCAGAGCGCAGGGATCCCGAGCGCAGGGATTCAGTCCCGGAAGTTGCCGAACTGGAGCGGGATGTCGAAGTCGTGTCCCTTGCACTCGGAGATGACGTCCTGGAGTGAATCACGCTTCTTGGCGGTGACGCGAACACTTTCACCCTGTGTCTGGGTCTGAACGCCCTTGAGGCCAAGTCCCTTGACGAACTTGTTGATCTCCTTGGCCTTTTCGGAGTTGATCCCTGCGACGAGTGTGGCGACCTGTCGGGTGGTGGCACCCGAGGCTTCCTCCACCTTGCCGTAATCCAGCGCTTTCATCGATACGCCGCGCTTCACCAGTCGCTCCTCGAGCACCTGTCGGGCAGCTGCCAGCCGATCCTCGGTGGATGACTTCAGCGTGATTGAGTTCTCTCCGAGTTCAAGGCTGGTGTCGGTGTTCTTGAAGTCGAACCGGTTGGCGATCTCGCGACCGGCCTGGTCCACCGCATTGCGGACTTCCTGATCGTCGACCTCGGATGTGATGTCGAAACTTGGCATCGGGTTCTGTCCTCTTCGTGTGGCTCCGTCGGGATTCGTGTGGCTCCGTCGGGAGCGATCGGTGTACCTGTGATTATCAGGTATTTGTGGTTTCCGCGTGAATCGGGCTGGATGATTCTGCCCGACCCGGAGCGAAACGCTATCGTGAACCTCCTTGTGGGTCGGTGCCCGAGCGGCCAAAGGGAGCAGACTGTAACTCTGCCGGCGTATGCCTTCGGAGGTTCAAATCCTCCTCGGCCCACCAAAACATCATCCTGCCGCCAAATCGCGATACAGGGCCATCGTTACCGTGCGGCATGGCCGAGCGGCGTCATGCGTGTTTGTGGCGCCGTTCTTCAGAGCAGCCGCGTTCTTCAGAGCAGTCGCTCCATGAGGATCACGTCGAGCCACTGTCCGAACTTGCGGCCGACTTCGCGCTCCCGCCCGACGATCTCGAATCCGAGGTTCTCGTGCAGGGCGATCGAAGTCTCGTGCCCGGAGACGATCTTTGCCATCAGCGCATGGAAACCGTGCTTCGTCGACAGGTTCACGAGCTCCTCGAGGATCAGTCGTCCGGCGCCTTGGCCGCGTTGGTCTGCGGCCAGGTACACGGAGTCCTCCACCGTGGAGGCATATCCAGCTCTCTCGCGGTAGGGCGACAACGCTCCGAATCCCGCTATCGCTCCCGTCTCCGTTTCAGCCACGATCACAGCGTGGGCTCCCGAGCGTTGGGTGATCCAGGCGATCTGTTCCTCGAGAGTGCGCGGCGTGAGGTCGAAGGTGGCCGTGGATGTCAGGACTTCGTGGTTGTAGATCTCGAGGATTCCCGCAGAATCCTCGGTGATCGCCGCTCTCAGATGCACCGACAAACCGTACCGCCAGCAACGAAGCCTCTTGTGCAGGGTTTCGACGTGCAGGGTCCCGAACCCTGCGTTCGGGATTCCGGTTGCTCGGGAATGGACGGCAATTCACCGGGTGGGCCGCGGTCATCGGCGAAGCTTTTCAGACCGGTGCTCAACGAAGGGCAGACTGTTTCCATGTCGGATGCCATGTCGGACGAAACTGCCATCCCGGAGGAATCCGGGACCCAGCAGCCTGTGCCGGCTGAGGTGGCACCCGCCGAAGTGCTGTCACCGATCCCGGGCCGGGCTCTTGATCCGCTTCCGAAGCCCATGCCGTCTGCCGTGGAGGCACTGGAGAACAGGAGCCCGTGGGGCAAGGTGATCTGGCACACGTTCACGCGGTTCAAGTACGCACACTCCACCCTGATTTCCGCGGGAACTGCCTACTACGCATTCGTGGCGATGTTCTCGCTGCTGGCGCTCGCTTACGGTTTGGCTGCCCTGCTGAACGCCGATGCCATTGCCGACTGGCTGACCGACGCTCTGGAGGATTCCTTGCCGGGCTTGGTCGGGTCTGAGGGAGTTGATCCGGATGCACTCGCCAAAACGGGTCAAACCACCTCTCTCATCGGCCTTGGTGTGTTGCTCGTATCGGGATCGGCGGTGATGAGTGCCCTCAGCAACGCACTTCACACCATCTATGGCTCCCCCGTGGATGGTCGCAACGCGATCATGAGGCGGATCCTCCTTCTCGGGTGGTTGATCGTGCTGGGGCCGATGTTGTTGTTGTCATACGCGTTGACGACGGCGGCGAGCGCCTTTGGTGATGACATCCTCGACCACTTCGGGTTCGACTCTTCGCTGGCCCGCGCTCTGATGCTCCTCGGCGTCTGGCTGCTGACATACGCCCTGGACGCCGTCTTTTTGGCTCTGGTGCTCGGAAACCTCGGCGGCATACGGCCGAACAGGAAGTCGTTGTTGCCCGGAGTGCTTCTCGGAGCGCTGATTCTTGCAGTGTTGAAGGAACTGATGGCCACGATTGTCGGCTGGTCGGTCGACAAGCCCCAGTACGGATCGTTTGCCATTCCCATTGGCATTCTGTTGGTTTTCTGGTTGCAGTCGTTCGGGATCTACGGGTCGGCAGCATTGGTGGCCGGCATTGCCGAAACTGAAGAGCTGCACACGCACTCCGGGCCGCAGAAGGACTCGGGGCCGCAGAAGGACTCGGGGCCGCAAAAGAAGGCCGTACCGCAGAACAAAGCCGGCTGACCGGTCCCTGCCACTGGTTCTGCGGTGTATCCGTGGTCTGTGGGAACGCTGGTTGCGCCGCAAATCCGGCCTCGTGATGGGTCTGCCGATTGGCTGGACCGGGTTCGAGAAGGTCCGTTGTTCAGGCGTATCCCGGCGGCGACGGTTGTGGGCAGGTGTTGTAGCGCGAGGGTCGCGCTGGCTA
>JAUXGW010000354.1 GCA_030621865.1 Actinomycetes bacterium | reverse complement strand
CGGTTCGCGACCCTGTGGATCGTGACTCTGTGGTTCGTGGCTCTGTGGATCGTGATTCGGTGGGCGGGAACCTGGTCGCCCACAAGTGTGACCGACATCGCCGGGCCCACTCAGCCAATCCGGTGCGGATCGTCGGGACTGTGTGGTTCGTCCGGATTGTAGGCGACCATCGTGTACATCTCGTCGCCCGGAACCCGGTCCAGAAAAGGATTGCGGAAGCCGGCCGAGACCGTCGAGGACCTCAATTCGGGTTTGTCGAAGGCTCGCAATCCCACGGAATGGGTACTCACCGTGGTCTTGTGATCCCGTGTCACCTCAAAGCCGATATCCAGCCGGCACTGGTCCTTCTGGACAGGGGAAAACGTCCACGTCCAGCTCCGACGACACATACTGTCGTTGCGCTCAAGTGGGTGAGGATCAACAACGAGGCGATCACCCAGATTCCGAATGACGTCCCAGTCCTGCACGTCGAGCACCAGCATGCCACCGGGCTTCAGCATCGACCGGAAGGACCGCAGCCAGCGGGACATTTCGGAACTGCTTCGTGCGTGCGAGATCGAATTGCCCGTACACAGGACTGCATCGAAGGTCTGCGGAGCGAAATGTTCGTGCAGGCCAACCCAAGTGCTTTGAAGCACCGGCGGCACAGGATCACACCCTGATACCCAGGACCGGGTCAACGCCACCATCTCCGCGCTGGCATCAACTGCTGACACGCGCAGGCCTCTATTGGTCAGGGCTCTGGCATCGAGGCCGATTCCGCATGCCACATCCAGAACCGCGGCATTTGGCGGAAGCGACCGCAGCGCTGCGCGCACCCCCGGAGTACGCGTGCCCAGCTTCAGGCCCACATCGTCGTACATCCAGTGGTAATCCCCGGACAGCCTCGAGTAGTCCGGAACCTCTGTTGTCGGCGCACCACCATCGGTGGCCTGAGCCACGTCAGGCGAGGAGCTTGGCTTTCTGCGCGGCAAACTCTTCTTCGGTGAGGACGCCGTCATCGCGCAGCTTGGCCAGGCGCTCGAGTTGGGCGTAAACATCTTCATTGCCTGCACTCGCTGCATCTGCCGGTGGAGCCTGGGCAGCGGAGTCAGCCTGACCCTGATCGTAGGCAGCCTGTTGCTGTTGGGCTGCGTCCTGCTGCTGTTGATCGGCCTGCGCCTGATACTTCTTCGACTGGCGATTGTGCACTCCGCCGGCCACCGCGCTGGCTGTTCCGGCAACGACGGCCGTGCGGCCAACGGTGCGTACCACTCCACCTCTTCTTCTTCGCATTCCGGGCATGTTCTTCTCCTACTGACGTCTTGTGGTTCTTGAAATTCTGCTTGTCTTCGATCATCGCCGCCGGGCGTCGAAAGTCATCCTGGGTAGTCAGGATTCAAGTTTGTCGAGTTCGTCCAGTTCGTCCAGTGCTGCAACGATCGATTGCACGGGGATCCGGCCCTGATCAATCAGAAGGCCTCCGGCTTTGCGCACGGCAACAGCAAACGGAGCGAGCCAGACATTTTCGTACACAACCATGATTGCGCGGGTATCGGACTCGAGAGCTCCTCCGGCAGCGTCGACGTCCTCCTGACCCAGCAGGCCTGTGCTCGCCCCCACGAAGACCTCCATGTGTGCGCCTTCATCTCCGAAGTCCGAGATGTCCACCGCTGCGACGGTTCCGTCGGCGGTCTTGCGGATGAACATGATGTCGAGGATTCGGATCAGCCCGCGGTCCACCAGATCCAGCAGTGGCGGAGCAGCTTCTCCGGTCAGTGGCTTGTCGAATTCGATGAGTACCCAGTCGATCGGGCCCATCTCTTCAATATCGGTCATCAACATCTCCTGCGGTAGAACACGGCGGGGCAACATCCCCCTCGATGGAGCGTAGCGTTCGTGCGGGACACGCGTTATCCATCCCCGGAACTGCTGATGGGGCCGTTGCTGCCGGCACGGCAACCCTGATGGCAGGGAACAGTCGGCGGAGAAACAAGTTGGTGGAGGCGATGGGAGTCGAACCCACGACCTCTTCGATGCGACCGAAGCGCTCTAGCCAGCTGAGCTACGCCCCCAACGATCCGTCACCCTAGCGGGTGAGTTCCATGGCCCGGAATCCGCTGGCGAGTCGTTCAGTTGGCGATTCGCTGCGGTTCCATCG
>JAUXGW010000409.1 GCA_030621865.1 Actinomycetes bacterium | reverse complement strand
GCCGGCCCATCACTACTGTCGATCATCTACGAACCCGGTCATCATCCCGACGAGGCGTACCGCTCAGCGGTGGAAAACGGTGCGCAGGCTCACCACTGGGAATTCGGCAACATGCCACCGATCAGCGGGCTGTCATCCGCCGAGGTTGACGAGATCATCGCCTACATACGCGAGGTCCAGGAACGTGAAGGGTACGAACAGTAACCCTGTGGTCGGTGACCCCGTGGTCAGTAGCCCTACGGTGAGGACCCTGAGGTCAGTACCCATCCCTGCGGTGAGTGACTCTGCGGTCGGTAACTCTCCGGTGATGACTCTGCGGTCGGTAACCCTGCGGTCGGTGACCCTGCGGTGGGCGACCCTGCGGTCAGTCGCTGATCATTTCACGAAGTGGTCCGGCGTGGATGATGGCGTCCTCGGGGTTCATCGGCGGTTCGGCTTCCCCGAAATGAACCTGACGGTCGTTGATGCGCAACATGATCGCGGCATGGCGCGCTGCGTTGTAGACCCTGAACCAGTGAAGGTCGGAGACCTCGCGGCCGGTGGCGGCCATGTACGTTTCACGGACCTCCTCGGGATCGAAATACCCCGGAATGCCCGGGAGCCCAAGGTCCACGGTGATGTCCTGGAAGAACTTGTGCATGTATGACATCCACCCGAGATCCACTTCGGGAGGAGCAATGCCGGCCATTTCCCAGTCGAACACCGCAACCGGTTTGAAGTCGGAATACATCATGTTGCCGATGCGCGAGTCCCCCCAGGAGAGCACAGACGGACGGGAATCGGCGGCGGTTGGCCAGTTGTCCTCCAACCACTGGAATGATTCCGTGATCACTGGCACGAACCTGTCACCAACGACCCAGTCGCGGTAGTCGATCCAGAGGTTCACATGGCGTCGGAGCGGCGTCTCGCCGGGCTGATCGTATTCCAGGAACCTGGCCTCGGCGCCGTCGATCGGCGTCTTGTGTATCTCGGCGACGACCTCAACGCTGCGATCCTGAACGAGCTTGCGGTCACTTTCGGAGGCGTCGAGGAGGGACGAGTCGATTGTGTACGGCATCACGTCGGGCGGGACCATGCCGCTCGCGCGATCCATCACGAAGAACTCGGCACCGATTACCGATTCGTCAGTTTCCATCCAGCGCAGGCGGGGCAGAGGAGTCTCGGTGTGGTTCCCCACGAGTTCGATCACGTCGTACTGGGCCCTGAGGTCAGAGGTCGGGAACACGGGCATGGCAGTGACGTCAGGGGCGAGTCGCGCGGCCAAACCAAGTGTCTTGCCGGATGCGTCAACATCGAACAGCACTGTTTCGGCTGACATGCCGTTGCCCGGAACTGACAGCTCACCAACTGTGGCGCCCGGAAGCCGGGGTTGCAGCCAGGCCTGAAGCTGTTCGCGGAGCTGGCTGTGGTCGCGGTTGCTCCTGGTCATCTCCGGTGCTTCTGGGGTTTCCGGCTCGGTCATTCAATCCTCCGCGGGTGAGCGAACGGTATCCCGTGTTGCGGGTGGCCGCACACGGTTGGCCGTGGATGATCA
>JAUXGW010000245.1 GCA_030621865.1 Actinomycetes bacterium | reverse complement strand
GTCGCTGTGACGGTTGGACCTCGGACACCGCCCAGCTCGTCGGATTGCGCTCGGAATATCCCGACGGTCCCGACGCTCTCACCATTCTGGATGGCGTCTTCTCGAAGGAGCCACTCGCTCCCGCGGTGATCGATGGACAGTCGTCTTGGGCACAGGCAGTCGACTGGGCCGTCTTCGCCACGATCCAGGCCGAGGAGTTCGGAATCACTTCCGAGAATGTGGACGATTTCCTCACCTCGGATGACCCGGCCATCCTGTCCTTTCTCGGTCAAGAGGTCGAAGGGGCAACGTTCAACCCCGGCCTCGGTCTGCCTGATGACTTCAACTACCAGATCGTGAAGCAGGTCGGTAACTACGGCGAGATCTACGAGGAGCACATCGCTCCCCTCGGGCTTGATCGTGGCCTCAACTCGCTGTTTAGTGACGGCGGCCAGCTCTACGCACCGCCTTACCGCTAGTCCGTAGCTGAACCAACAGACGGGGCCGGTGCATTGATGCACCGGCCCCGTCTGAGTTCTACGCCAAGGGATACATGACGGCAACGCGGCCCTCCGAAGAAACGAAGCAGAACGATCGACCGCCGTTTTGGCGCGACGTCCGCGTGCTCGGATGGGTAATCCAGATCGCGGTGTTCGTCGCGGTCGTGGGATTTGTTGCGTGGCTGATCCGGAACTTCCAGCACAACAGCGCAAATCTGGGGATCCCCACCGGGTTCGAGTATCTGGATCAACCCGCCAACTTCCCGATCGCCGGCAGCGACTTCAAACCGGCTCAAAGTGTCCTGGACGCGACACTCGTTGGAATTCGCAACACGATCTATGTGGTTGTGGTTGGCATCGTCCTGGCCACAATCCTCGGCGTTCTCATCGGCATTGCCAGGCTGTCGGGCAACTGGTTGCTGTCCAAGGCAGCCACCGTGTACGTCGAGACAGTGCGCAACATCCCGCTTCTCGTCCTCCTGACCTTCACCTACCTGGCGCTGGTGCTGTCAGTGTTTCCCCGCATCGAGAACGCATGGGGATTCGACAACGTCGCGGTCATATCCAATCGCGCCGTGGCCGTCCCATGGTTCGAGGGCAGCGCGATATGGATGCTGCTCACTTTGTTGGGGGGGATGATATCTGCGTGGGCCGTGTCCAAATGGCGCCAGGGGCGCTCCGAACGCACTGGCAAACCAGCCGGTGCGCTGTGGTGGACACTTGGCGGCTTCGCGTTTGGCGCCATCAGCATCTGGGTCATCGCGGGACTCACCGTGACAACCCCCGTACTCACCGATGGACAGCTCACCGGCGGAATGGCCATGACCCCGGAATACCTGGCGCTGCTCCTCGCGCTCACCTTCTACACCGCAAGCCACATAGCCGAAATCGTGCGCGGCTCGATCCAGGCGGTTCCGAAAGGCCAGACCGAGGCCGCTGACGCCTTGGCGCTCAATGGCACTCAGGCCATGGTCAATGTGGTTCTACCCCAAGCGATGCGCATTGCGATCCCGCCACTCGGAAACCAGTACCTCAACTTGTTCAAGAACTCTTCCCTTGCAGTTGTCATCAGCTATTTCGAACTCACCAAGGTCACCCTGACCGCAGTCGGCAATGGCCAGCCGGCGGTTCCGGCCTATGCACTCCTGATGCTGCTCTACCTCATTGGTTCACTGGTGATCTCACAGTTCGTGAACTTCATAAACCGCCGCATGGCCCTGGTTGAGAAATGACAACCACACTGCGCTCCCCCACCTCGGCGTCATGGGCTCGCAAGCATCTTTTTCGCACGCCGTTCGACACTGCAATCACGGTTGTCGCCGGGATCATCGTCAGCTACGTCCTGTGGCGGGTGGGACGGTTCGTCTTCATCACCGGACGTTGGGAAGTCGTAGAGGCGAACCTGACCTTGTTCATGGTCGGTGCGTATCCCCGCGACCAGGTCTGGCGACCCGCCGTTGCGCTCATCACCACCGGAGCAATTGGTGGCCTGTTCGCCGGCGTGGTGAGACGGCACCAGAAACTCGCCGGTACCGCCGAGGAACTGACCGGGCGCGAACGGGCCAGGGATCTCGCACGCCGATTGTGGCCATTGATCCTCGGTGTGGCGTTGTTGCTGCTGCTCGCCCAGACGTTCACGCCGTGGCTCGTTGTTGGTGGCACCATTGCTGCGGCCGGACTCGGCCGGGCAATCGGCGTCCGCCTCCCCGACGGTGCACTTGCGCCCCTGATCGGGTTCGCAATTCTGACGTCCTTCTTCATGGTGTGGTTCCTGTTGCAGCCGATCGGCTGGGACAGCTGGGGCGGCCTGATGCTGAACCTGTTCCTGGCCGCCATTTCGATTGTGTTGTGCTTCCCACTCGGAGTTCTGCTCGCGCTCGGGCGGCGATCGAAGCTGCCACTGATCCGGGTCATTTCCACCACTTACATCGAAGTGTTCCGTGGTGTGCCACTCATCGCCCTGTTGCTGATGGCCAACGTTGCACTCGGATTCTTCTTGCCCGAGACGTTCGGAATCTTCGGGCTCTTCGAAATCCAGCTCGTGCCCGACAAGGTTGTTCGCGCAATCGTGGTTCTCACGCTGTTCAGCGCCGCGTACATCGCCGAGATCGTGCGTGGTGGACTTCAGTCGGTGCCGAGGGGCCAGATCGAAGCCGGCCAGGCCCAGGGCATGTCACCTTTCAACGTGACGTTCCTGATCGTGATGCCCCAGGCCCTCCGCAATGTGCTTCCGGCGCTGGTCGGACAGTTCATCAGCCTCTTCAAGGACACAACACTGGCCGGAGCCGCCATGGGTTTCCTCGATTTGCTGGCCAGTGCCCAGGCGGCGACGAAGCAGCCGCAGTTCAGCGGACAGGGCCTGATCGCCGAAACACTCGCCTTCGTCGCATTCGTGTTCTGGGTGGGTAGCTTCACGATGTCGCGCGAGAGCCGACGCCTCGAAAAGAAACTGGGAGTGGGTTCACGATGAGTGAAGTATTTGCTGACGCCACACATGCTGCCGGCACTGGTGAGGTGATGATCCAACTGGAGGGAGTCGACAAGTTCTTCGACGACTTCGCAGCCCTCAGGGACATCAACCTGACCGTCGGCCGCGAAGAGGTGGTTGTGGTCATCGGACCATCAGGTTCCGGGAAGTCCACGATGATCCGTTGCATCAACCGACTCGAGGAACACGATGCCGGCCGCATCGTGGTTGACGGCACCGTGCTCTCCAACGACATTCGCAACATCGGGGAGATCCGGCGCGAGACCGGGATGGTCTTCCAGCAGTTCAACCTGTTTCCGCATCTCAGCGTGTTGGAGAACGTCACCCTGGCGCCCCGCAAGGTGCGCAAGATGCCGAAGCACGAAGCCCAGAAACTCGGCCTCGAAATGCTGGAGATGGTCAGGATTCCCGAGCAGGCCGAGAAGTATCCGGGCCAGCTGTCAGGCGGCCAGCAACAGCGCGTGGCCATCGCCCGGTCACTTGCCATGAAGCCAAAGGTGATGCTGTTCGACGAACCGACGTCCGCGCTCGATCCCGAGATGATCAACGAAGTTCTCGAGACGATGAAAGACCTCGCCAAGGCAGGCATGACCATGATCGTGGTGACCCACGAGATGGGATTCGCCCGCGAGGTTGCCGACCGGGTTGTGTCCATGGCTGACGGCCAGATCGTGGAGGTCGGCACGCCGGAACACTTCTTCACTCGGCCGACCGAACCT
>JAUXGW010000209.1 GCA_030621865.1 Actinomycetes bacterium | reverse complement strand
GGCCGTCGCACCGGCGGGGAACGCCACCGCTGCACCTCCAAGGATGAGCACACCGAGAGCGCAGGCGAGACGCCGGGCCGCACGAGTTGGCGGAACCTCTGTGGCCCCACGCTTGCGGGCGAAGTAGTTGTAGGTCGCCTCGGCAGGATGTGTCGGGGCAAGGACCCCGATCACGGCGGTGGCCATCAGGACCGCCAGCAGGAGCGGAGACTGCAGGATTCCCGCAGCCAGGGAGCCGATGGCGCAGACCGCCGGACCAGCATGTGCGGCCCAGCCTGACCTCAGCGCCTGGTCGGCCTCCGCACCGCGCCAGCCCTGAAGGCGTATCAGCCTTTCATCTCGTGTGTAGGTGGGATCGGTGAGTATTTCGGTCAGATCGTTCATTGGTCTCTTCTTTCGAGTCTGTTTGTTGTTCGGCACTGTTGCCTGGATCGGGTACTGGCTCAGGCCTTGACCGCACGGAAGGTGTGGCCGAACACTTCATAGGAACGGGCTCGGGATTCACCGGCCGCACCACCGAAGGTGTCAGTGGGAAGTCCCACGGAGATCTGTGTGAAGCCGGCAGCGGAGATCAACTCACACCATTCGTCGACAGAGAGCCCACCGGCGATGCAGTCGGTCCAGAGTTCGATGTCACACTTGGCGGCTTCGGGCACGGACACACCTACGGCGATGTCCGCGAACTGAAGCACGCCACCGGGGCGCAACGACCTGTGGGCCTCGGCCAGAACCCGGGCCTTGTCGGCAACCAGATTGATGACCCCGTTGGAGATCACAACGTCTGCCCATCCGTCGGCCACCGGAAGTTCCTCGAGAATTCCCTCACGGAACTCCACGTTCGGGACTCCCATCTCGGTGACGGCCCCACGTGCTCTGATCAGCATCTCGGGAGTCATGTCGACGCCGACGACCGAACCGGTGGGACCGACCAACTCGGCGGCAACGAAACAGTCGAATCCGCCGCCCGAACCCAGATCCAGGATCCGGCCACCGGTGGGAAGCCGACCGTGATCGAACGGATTGTCAACGCCCGCGAAACTGGCCACGGCGGACTCGGGCAGTCCGGCGAGGATGTTGCTGGGGTAATCCAGCATTTGTGCGAGGCGCCTACCGGTGTGGAAGTGGAATTTCCCCTCGGTGTTGGTTGCGACCTCGCTGTACTTGTCGCGGACCTCGGCACGAAGTTCTGCCGGATCAACCAGAAGATCCGTTTCCGAGGTTGCTGCCGGGTTGCTGGTGATCGTGGTGCTCATGTCGTCCCCCCTAGGGATCGGTAACTGATCAAGTATTCAAGTCAATGCTTGATCAAGTGATGGTTTGATTATGGGTAGGACATATACCCATGTCAAGCATTCTTTTGAATATTTCTGGAATGCGCTAGGTTGTACCCGTACGAACTCCAGTTGACCTCCGGGCCATGTTCCGCTCCGGCACTCGGGGCCACCGCTCGAACGCCGCCGACGCTCACCCGGGCGGAACCCGGAACCGAGATACCGAGAATGGGGAAATGCCGTGGCTGACAGAGAAGCGAAAACTGCACTGTTCGACAGCGTTGCCGCTGTGGCCAAGGCAATGGGGAGCGGACGACGCGGCGAAATCGTGGATGTGCTCTCCCAGGGTGAACGCTCGGTGGACGAGTTGGCCATCGCCATCAACCAGAGTGTGGCCAACACCTCACATCACCTTCAGGTGCTCTCTCGTGCAGGACTCGTCACTGCTCGACGCGACGGAACCCGCGTGTATTACCGGCTTTCCAGCGACCGCGTGGCCGAGTTCTGGAGCGCGCTGTGCGACGTGGCCGGCCGTCACGTTGCCGGGTTCGATGACCTGGTGGACGGATACCTCGGATCTCGAGAGGGCGTCGCCACCGTCACGCGTGACGAGCTTGTCGGAATGCTCGATGACAGCGAGGTCGTTCTGCTCGATGTGCGTCCGCAGGCCGAGTTCGCGTCCGGCCACATCCCCTCTGCCCTTCCGATTGATCCGGACCACATGGCAGAGCAACTCGCCGACGTGCCGAAAGGTGCGTCGGTGGTCGCTTACTGTCGGGGCCCGTACTGTGCCTTTGCGGTTGAGGCCGTTCGCACATTGCAGGCCGAGGGAGTCGAGGCGAAGCGGCTGGAGGGCGGATTCCCCGACTGGCGACGAGACGGCCTTCCGGTTGAGTCAGGGCCGACAGAAGCAACCTGAGTTACGCGCCGGTTGATTTCGGGACGCCATCGAATACTGTGGATGGTTCCTTCTGAGCCATGTCACACCGAATCCTTCCCCTCACTTTTCTGACCCTGTTGGTTTTCGTCGCGGCCTGCAATCCCGCGTATCCCCCGGCGGAGGGAGTGGAGTGTCGGGTCGGTGTGGTCGGCGACAGTCTCGGAGTCGGCACGAGCGCAACCTTGCCCGAGGAACTGGACAGAGTCGGTTGCTCCCGGGAGTTCTCCCATGTGCGCGTATCCATGCCCACCGCGGAGGGAACCGCGATTCTGAAGGACCAGTCGCTCGAGGACATCGACATACTCGTCGTCTCACTCGGAACGAACGACTACTACCGAGCCGACCGCTTCGGCGATCTCATCGACCAGCTGATGACGGCGGCCAGGGGCAAGCGAGTGGTCTGGAACAACATCGGGGGCACGATCGCGAACAGGATCGACCTCAACAATGCCCTGACCGGAGCATCATTGCGGTGGGACGAACTCTGGATTCACGATTGGGCAGCGGTGACTGACGCTCAGCCGGAGTTGCTCGCCGCAGACGGTATCCACCTGACTCAGGATGGCTACACAATTCGCGCCGCATCCATCGCCGACTTCCTCAGGTCGGGATGAACTGGCGAACCACAGAGTTGTTGCCCAAGCAATGGTTGTGAAGCGGAACAAGTAATGTCGAATGTATGGGTACCAACACCGAAGCCGGCGAAACAAAGGATGCGGAGCCTCTCGACCCGGATCTCCTGAAGCCGTCGGGATCCCTCCTGGCAGCACATATCGCTGTGTCGGCGGCGATTCGCAAACTGGCCGTCGCACAAACCGGCTGGGATCCCACCAGTCTCGACCTGCTGGTGCGAATCCAGCTCTCCCCCGACGGCGCGCTGCGCGCGGTTGAGCTCTGCCGCCAACTCCAACTCAGCCCGAGCCACGTTTCGCGCATGATCGACCGCGTCGAGTCGGAAGGCTTGGTGGAACGTCGGCCCGATCCCGATGACAGGCGCGCCAGCTTGGTGATCATCAGCGAGGCGGGTCGCGCTGTTGTGGATGACTTCGCGCCCAGACTCCACCGCGTGCTGAAAACAGTCTTCTCCGAGACCCTCACGGCAGACGAAACCGACATCCTCGTGCAACAGCTCGCGCGGATCGCGGCGGCAGCTGAATCACTTGTGGACGGGAGTGAAGGTGGCCGCTGAGGGTCCTCCGGTCGGCCATGAGCCAACACCCGAACAACCCGGCAGTCCGAAACAACCCGGCGGTCCCAAAGGACCCGGCAGTCCCGAACCACCCGACACTGCCGGCACCACCTCTGACTCCCCCGCAGGGGCCGACCCGGAACATCACACACCTTCTGATGCACGGAAGGCCCAATCGGCCGGCGCCAGATTGGGCTCAGGATTCCGCTGGGTGTTCTGGAGGCGACTGGCGTTCGGCGGACTCGCTGGCGCCGTGGTCTTCTTCGGAATCTCGATGGGTCCATCCCTTCTTCCGCGCGATGGACTGATCCAGGGAATCGAAACCGGGGTACTGATGGTGATCGGTTACGGGTTGGGTTCCGCGCTGTCGGCCCTCATCCGCACGACCGGCATCGAAGAGCCGCGGGCATCCTGGAAGGGAACCGCCTGGCTCGTGCTGGTGGGCGCCGCCGCGGTTCTGGTTCCCCTGGGGACGTACCTCGGCCGTACCTACCAACAGGAACTTCGCGGTCTCATGGGAATGCCTCCCCAACCCGACTGGGAAGTTGGCACGATCCTGGTGGCTGCCGCCATCACCGCCTACCTGATCCTGGTGATTTCCCGTGTGATTCGCGGCCTCACCCGGGTGTTGATCCGTTTCATCGACAGGTTCACACCACGAATGGTTTCGGTTCCCGTGGGTGTGGTCGCAACCATCGTGATCCTGGTCGGACTGTTGCAGGGTTTCCTCCTCAACCCGCTCCTCGATGGTCTCAACTCTGCCTTCTCGGTGGTCAATGAAGGAACGACGAAGGGGATCACCCAGCCGACCAACCCCGAACGCTCAGGCAG
>JAUXGW010000157.1 GCA_030621865.1 Actinomycetes bacterium | reverse complement strand
GTTGGCTGAGCACTCGGTGTCAGTCGACCATGGATGGTTCGTTCATCTGCAGAACGAAGAATGATGCACCCGTGGGATCCTGAATCATGGCGGCCTGGCCGGGCATGATCTCGAAGGGCTTGACGGGAACACTGCCGCCGGCCTCCACAGCTGTGGCAACGGCGGCATCAACATCGTCGACTGCGAACCAGACTGCCCAGTGCGGGGGGACACCTTCTCCGGGTGGCTTCATCGTGGCTGCAAACGCCGTTTCCATTTCCCCTGTGCGCGAGAACATCAGATACGGGTCATCGGGCGTCTCCATGGGCGTTCTCTTCCAGCCGAAGACCTCGGCGTAGAAGGGGAAGGCAGCCTCTGGGTCCGGCACGTACAACTCGCTCCAGAAGAAGGCACCGTGTTCGTTGACGATCTCTGCGCCAATCTGGTCCTTGGGTGACCAGAGGCAGGTATTCGCTCCCGTGACGTCCGCGATCACGGCCATTCGCCCTGAATCCTCGATGTCGAATGGCTCGGCCACAACAGTGCCGCCGGCAGAGCCGACCTTCGCGATCGTGCCCTCGAGGTCACGCGTTGTGATGTAGTGATTCCAGAATGATGGCATTCCCTTCATCTCTTCCGGCTGTTCAAAGAGTCCGGCAGCGTTGAGTCCCTTGAGTTTGCACATCGTGTAGACGCCGCCGTCGTCCGTCGGATAATCCTCGAATTCCCAACCGAACAAGGTGCCGTAGAAGGCCTTGGCAGCAGCCGGGTCGGTGGTGGTGAGGTCACACCAGCTCGGGGTTCCGTCTTCATATGAGGTGCGAGTGGACATGGGATCTCCTTGGGTGAATGCGGGCGGCTGGATCTGAAATCCACCGTACCGGTAGGAGGAGTCAACATGTCGGTCGCCCGTGAACACGACAATCCGGCGAATCATCCAGGCTGCGAACGGTTGAGACTGCGAATCGGTCAGGCTGCGAACGGTTGAGACTGCGGGTCGGTCAGACTGGCCGAATGGCAGAACCTCTGAAGAATCAGTTCGGCGTGGAGGTGATCGTGTCGACTGCGGATTCGATCATCTCGGTCCACGAGTCATTCGACCGCCAGCGGTTCCTTGCCTTCTGTGAATCCGGATACGAGGATCTGGAACTGACTCCGCGGGCACGCCACATATCCGACGGCTTGGCGGAGTTCCTGCCGGCCGACCGTGCGGAGGCCCTTCGGATCCTCATCCGGTCCCTCGAATGGGAGCCGCCGGCCGGACACAACGGGCAGTCACCGATGGAGCAATCGCCGATGGCCCCTTTCCGCTTCATGCCGCACGTGTACTTCGTGGCCGATCACGGAGTTGACCACTTCGAACTCGCCATGGAGGCTCAGTACGAACTCACCCAGTTGTTCACCGCTGAGTTCAGCATTCGCACGTTCCTGGAAACCCAACCGGAAGCCACCCTGGATCGACTCCAAGTCTGGGCCGGTGATGAAAGTGAGCACGTTCGCAGGCTGGTGTCTGAAGGTACCCGGCCCCGCCTGCCCTGGGCACCCAGGCTCAAGGAATTTCAGCGGGATCCTGCTCCGGTGATCGAGTTGTTGGAACTGCTGAAAGATGATCCGGAGGAATATGTGCGCCGATCGGTGGCAAACAACCTCAATGACATCTCGAAGGACCATCCCGAGCTGGCGGTGGAGGTAGCGCAGCGTTGGTGGGCGGAGGCCGACAAAGACGGCCGACGTATGGTCCGCCATGGTCTTCGCACCCTGATCAAGGCCACAGATCCCTCAGCATTGGGTGTTCTCGGCTACAGCGCGGACACGCCCGCGGAAATTGCCTCTGTGAAAATCACGCCGGAGCGCCCGGAAATCGGCGGCAAGGTCCGCATCGAGGTGGCCGTGATCAATCCGTCACAGGACTCAGCCCGGGTGCTGATGGATCTCCGCGTCCATTTCGTGAAGGCCAAGGGATCCACGAGCCCCAAGGTCTTCAAGGGTACCGAACTCACTCTGGTCGCTGGAGAGCAGGCAACGGTGTCGAAGTCGATCTCGTTGGCTCAGCACTCGACCCGAACTCACCATCCCGGCACCCATCGAGTCGAAGTACTGCTGAACGGCAATGCCACCGACGGCGGCCAGTTCGAACTGGAATCGCCTGACTAGGCCTATTGGCAGGTGTCTGTTGGTCAGGTAGGCCGCGAGCGCCGAGCCGGCCGGCCGCTGTCATGCCGACTTGGCGGGCGGAATGGATGACGGACCAGCGGGTTGGCTGGTTTCCGGACGTGTGGCCGGATCTCAGACCTGTGGTCTCGGAACCTCGTTCATGCCCACGCCGGGAGCAACCTTCAGCGGATTCACCTGTGATTCGCCGAAACCGAGAACCAGGTGTGAGATGCCGGGAATGAAGAAGAGGAACAGTTTCCAGCCGATCTCCTTGTCGAACAGCTCCGCCGTGTCGTTGGCCAGAAACCACATGGCGATGATGTTGATGCATGGTATGAGGCTGAGGATCAACCACACCACTGGATCCCGCTCGCCGCGGGCCTTGAACAGCATGTAGACGTTCACGAACGGGATGATTCCCATCCAGCCCGGCAGGCCGATCTTGGTGAAGACCTTCCAGTAGCCGACCAGGAACAGGGCCATGAACCCCAGCCATACGATTACCCCGACGGATATCCCGACGGCGTTCGCAGTCGTGTCCACATCGGTTTGTTGCAGCAATGCACCCAACACGTTCATTTGTCGCTCCTTGTGGTCGCGGTTCGGGTTGTGGAGGTCAGGCTACGGCCGAAGCCAACAAAAATGGCGGATGATCACAAACCCGGGCAGCGTCGGAGCGGATTCGAGATTTCACCCTCGGCGAGGGAGACAGGTCATTCCGGTTGGTCCAACGAACCGTCAGGGTGCCTGGCGAAGCGCCTGAAGCCTTCTCCATGAGCAGGATCCGGCTGTTCGAAGGGCCAGCCTCCGAATTCGGATTGGCGGTAATCAAGGAACGCCTGGCGGATCTCGTCCTCGGTGTTCATGACGAAGGGTCCGTAGGTCGCGACCGGCTCGCCGATCGGCGCTCCCTGAAGGAGCAGGACATCAGCAGGAGAGTCCGACTGGAGGTCCACATTCCGGGATGTTCCAATTTCCATCCCTTGGCCTGACCTCACCGATGTGCCATCAACTCGCACATCGCCACCGGTTCGGCTCCCGTCAGCGTTGAGGGAGGAGAAGACATACAACGTGCGGGTGACCGATTCCGCAACACCCGGCAATGTGAGTGATCCCTGATCGCCGAGACTGATGTGCCACACGGCCACATCAGAGTTCGGCGAGCTTGCCCAGGAGTCCGGTGGGGGAGCGGCAGGTCGCTCTTCGAAGCCGGCGCCGACGATCATGGTGACTGTCGAGTTGGCGCCACCGTGCACAACGGGTCCGATCACAGGAGTTGAGTCGGACCACATCATCGAGAAATACGGGTCGACCATTTTCCTGGCTGCCGGAAGATTCAGCCAGATCTGGAACAACTCCAGGGGGTTGGGCCGGTCAACGTTGAGCAGCGGGAACATTTCCGAGTGAAGGATTCCCTTGCCTGCGGTCAGCCACTGGGTATCGCCCGGACCGAACCTTGCCTTGGCGCCCAGTGAATCGGAGTGGTCGACCATTCCGGAGCGGAGGTAGGTGATCGTTTCGAACCCGCGGTGGGGATGGGCAGGAAAGCCCGGTACGTCGCTGCCGTGATACATGTTCCAGCCATCGAGATTGGCGAAGTCCTGGCCAATTGAACGGTCGGCGAGTGATGCGTCCGGTGTGAGGTCGCCTCGCGAACGTGGATAGGCGTCAACGTGGTGAACGCAGAACAGGAACGGATCAGCCGTGGGCCACGGACCTGAAGTTGGCAGATCGAATGGCTCCGGGGAGTCGGAGCCCGCCGCTGGTTCGGTTGTCTGTAGTGGATCGCGTGCCGGCACTGCTTCGCGTGCCAGTGGTTTGTCGCGCTGTGAGGTGTCACGGTCTGCTGCTTCGGTCATGTCCGGGACAACATCGAAACGCTTGCGGTTGTTCCGAAACGGACTGCGGCCGTCAGCGTTTGCGCAGCTTCCTGGTGTCGCTGAGCAGGTCCTTGATGGCCCGTTCGAGTTGCTGGGCGAAGATGATCCTTGCCGCCTCACCAGTTCGAGGTCGGAGTTCATCGGTGAGGAACTCCGTGGGAGCATCCCCTCCGTATCCGCTCCGTACCGCCTTGGTGAACAACTTGATCAGTTGATCAGCGGCTTTGCCCATGTACTTCTGGAGAATCGCCGAGGCGTCGATCACCAGGTGCGCATCGAGACCTTGCTCGACCAGGCCGACGGCGACATCCAGCAGCGGATAGCTGGGGACGAGCCAGGTATTACCTTGCCGCCGGAACATTCCCGCGTCCTCGAAGACGCCCTGAGTCCCCGGCGGCGTGGTGGCGAGCAGTTCGTGGAGTTCGTCGTTGCTGATGAGCCGAGGTTCGTCGTGACCCCAGGAACCTCGCAGGGACTGATCCAGTCCGAGCCAGTCCGAGACGAGGGCGGGGGACTCTTCTTCGAGCAATGCTCGAATCGCCGGAAGTTTCAGACCCCGATCCCGCAGATCACCCACAGCCTTGAGGCGTTCCCGGTGCTTCTCGGAGTATCTGGCGACGCGGCCGTCCTTGCGGTCCCGTTCTGGTTTGGGCAGAAGTTTTTCGGCCTGGTAATACCGAATTGTCCGCTCTGGAACACCGGTGATCCCGGACAACTCCTCAAGGGTCATCCCGTCGACTGGCTCGTCAGTGAGCGATTCCCCGGTCGAGTCGCCGGCATCTCCACTGTGGGGTGATTCCACACTATGCAGTGATCCCGTGGACGAAGTGCCGGTGCGGTCGTCTCCGGGATCCGTCGGGTCCTGCGCTCGGGTTGTCATGTCGGATTTGTCATGTTGGTCATGGGTCACATTCATTCTGGTCGAAGGGGGGAAGCAGTCGGTCGTCGTGGACCCCGTGGACTCCGATTCAACTCGCCGGCGGCTTGTCTGGCAATCCTGACAGTAGAAACTGCCACTAACTATTGACACCGGGAGCTGTCAACAACCATCATGCCACTTGTGGGTTCGTTGTTCGAGAGATTCACCACGCCTCAATCTCCCGGGGCTCTGCTTGGTTCTCTCAACCCGCGCTGGGGAACACGATTCCCCGACGGTCGTGCCCGGGGCGTGATCGAGAGCATCAGGCCCACCGGTTCTAACGCTGCGCTGATCACAATTCTCCCACCGCTCGCCTGGCCCGAGCACCGCCCCGGACAGTTCATGGCAATCGGCGTGGAAATCGACGGAGTCATCGAGACCCGTTGTTTCACCATCACGTCCCTTCCCCGTTCGGTTCGGATGGCTCAAGCGCATCAGGCTTCAGGTGGTGGGTCCTCCGCGATCCCGGAGTGGATCTCGCGGGGGACATCCGGCGAAAGTCGCGCGATCGAGATCGCAGTTCAGGCATCGAACTCCGGATTCGTGTCGAACCATCTGGTGAATGCCGCCCGAATGGGCGACTCCCTGCTTCTTGGTCATCCGGAAGGGGACTTCACCCTGGAGTCTGTCCCTTCGGGTCCGCTGTTGTTCCTGACGGGCGGCAGTGGTGTCACGCCTGCAATGGCCATGCTCAGAAGTCTGGCAACCGAAGGACTTGATCCCCCGAGTTTGCTCGGCGGAAACGTGGTGGTGATCCATCACGTACGCAGTCGCGACGCCTTGTTGTTCGATGCCGAACTCGAGTCGATGGCCGAGGAACTTCCATGGCTTCGCGTGGACGTGATCGA
>JAUXGW010000181.1 GCA_030621865.1 Actinomycetes bacterium | reverse complement strand
CCCATGGACTACATGTTCTTCAGTTTCGTGACGCTGACAACACTGGGCTACGGAGACCTGACACCGGGCACGGACGCGGGACAGATGCTTTCGGTGATGGAAGCGCTCCTCGGTCAGGTGTTCCTGGTCACCGTTGTCGCACTGACGGTGACAAATCTGGGACGCAGCAGGTCAAGCGACCCGCGCCGCAGCGCTCTCCCGGACGACACTTCCGGGAACCCGACGCAGGACCAGACCGAACCTGCCGCGGCAGCCGCTCCCGATCCCAGGCCCGCGGAGGGTGGCGGGTCAGGCGACACCTAGGTAGGAATCAGCCACTCGCTGCTTCCAGGTCGAGGAAAGCCCGAGCAGCAGATCGTTTGCCTTGGCCCGCCGGTAATGCAGATGCGCATCACATTCCCAGGTGAATCCGACTCCGCCATGTATCTGGATTCCCTCGGCTGTGACCTCGTTGGAAGCCGTTCCGACGAATGACTTCAGCATCGCGGTGGCCTCCGAGCGAACCGGGTCATCGGTGTCGCTGGCCCAGGCTGCATAGTGAACGCCGACTCGACAGAGCTCAATTTTCTCCAGCATGTCGGCCGCCTTGTGCTTGATCGCCTGAAAGGTTGCGATCGGCCGGCCGAACTGGATCCGGACCTTGGCGTATTCCACCGCGTCTTCAAAACTCTGTTGCATGGCACCGAGGGACTCAGCGCCCAGGGCGATGGCTCCGTCGTCGGCCACCCGACGCCAGATCGCTGTGTGATCACCCAGCGGGCCGACCGGCTCAGCCGGGGTGGAATCCAGTTCGAGGCGACCGATCCGGCGGGTCACGTCGAGGTTCGCCGCCGGGGAGGCCGCGGGGTTCCTGATCAGGAACGTGTGGATACCCTCCTGTGCTCGAGCAGGCACGAGCACCCAGTCGGCATGAACTCCATCGAGCACCAGGGTTTTGGTTCCCGTCAGCCTCCACAATCCCGACTTGCGCGACGCCAGCGTCCTGGTGCGTTCCACCACGTCTCCGTGGCCTGACTCGTCCAGGGCGACGGTGCCACGGGCGGACCCATCGACCAGCCCGACCAGGAGGTCAGAAAGGCCCAACGCGTCCGCGGCCCGGGTGGCGAGCACGGCCGAGGAAAGAAACGGTCCCGGCAGCGGAAGTCGCCCCATCTCCTCCAGGATCACCATCATCTCCAGCATCCCCATGCCGGCCCCACCAGCGGATTCAGGAGCGAGCAGTCCCACCCAGCCCAGATCCACCAGCTGCGACCAGAATTCCTCCGTGAATCCCGGATCGGTTGCGTCGTCGGTCCCGTCGACCATCTCGCGGAGATACGAACCGCGGGCATTGTCCGACAGGAATTGTTGCGCAGTTCGGGCCAGTTCTGTCTGCTCATCGCTCAGGGTGAACTCCATGGGACGGCACCATAGTTGACGCGAGCGTCAGGTTTCCCGGACAATGTCGCCAAGCGTGTGACCCGTGCCAATCAAGCCAGCATGTGACACTGTGAAAATCAGGTTGGCATGTGACACTGTGAAGACCGGGTCAACGGAGGCTGCAGGACGAGCACGGTGGAGACTGCCCGGCGAACAAGGGGAATCATGGGACAGGAACTGGAATCGAAGTCGGTGCTTCTGACCGGAGCATCATCGGGAATAGGCGCCGCAACAGCGGTCGCCCTGGGGGAAGCCGGAGCCCGGCTCGGGCTGCTCGCACGACGCCTCGACCGACTTGGCGAGGTTGGCGAAGCTGCCATCGCCGCTGGAGCTCCCGAAGTCGAGTTGTTCCAATGTGACTTGGCAGATCTCGAGGCCGCACAACACTCGGCAATGGCCGCAGAACAACACTTCGGCGGAGTGGACGTGCTGATCAACAACGCCGGAATGCCCAAACGGCGATCTGTCCAGGACCTGACGATGGCCGACCTCGATCTCACCATGGACGTGAACTTCCGGGCGCCGATGGCGCTCACGATGGCACTGTTGCCGGCCATGCTCAAACGCGGCAGCGGCACCATCGTGAATGTCTCCTCCGTGGGCGGACGTCTGCCCGTGAAGAACGAATCGGCCTATTGCGCGTCCAAGGCGGCGATGTGTGGTTTCACGGAGTCGATGGCCGCTGACCTCTACGGCACAGGTGTCGAAGTGCGCCTCATCCTGCCCGGCCCGATTGACACCGAGATCTGGGATCAACCTGACAATGACGATCCCTTCTTCAAGGACCGACTCAACCCACCCACGCTGGTGGCAGATGGGATCGTGGAAGCCATCCGCAGTGATCTGATTGAGCACTACCTGCCGGATCTGAGCGAGCTGGTGGCGTTCAAGAACTCGGACCTCGAAGGTTTCATATCGGGCATGGTCGACATGGCGGCCGACCAGTGAAGGCGCTTCAATTCGGCGCCGACCCGGAGCCGTGGCCAACCGAAATCGGCTCCGAGGAACCAAAGCTGATGCACAACCTGGCAGGAACCCCGATGGCGCTGGTCGACATCGCGGAGCCCGTGCCAATCACGGATCAGTGGCTCGTGATCCGCAACCGTGTGACCGGAATCTGTGGATCCGACATCAAACAGGTGCTTCTGGACTTCGACGACAGCATCGACAACGCCATGAGCGCTTTCATCTCCTTCCCACAGGTTCTCGGACACGAAGTGGTCGGAACCGTCGAGTCAATGGGATCCGACGCCGGCCCCTTCGAAGTCGGACAACGCGTCCTGCTTTTCCCCAACACAGGATGCGCGGCCCGAGGAATCCACCCCGCGTGTCCGGCCTGTGAGCGCGGCGACTACTCGATTTGCGAGAACTGGTGGTCCGGCGACCTCACTCCGGGAATCCACAGCGGCAATTCCTCGGACGCCACAGGCGGGTTCGCCCCCTTGGTGCCGGCACACCGATCAATGGTCTTTGCGATTCCGGACTCGGTGGACGACGAGTTGGCTGTGCTGGCGGATCCGTGGTCGGTCTCGTTCCACGCGATCACCCGGAATCCGCCTGCGCCCGGATCGACGGTGCTGGTCCATGGTGCCGGGGCCCTCGGGCAGACCGCCGCTGCCATCCTCACCCAGCTCTACGACTGCCGGGTGGCCGTGGTGGCCCGGTGGGATGCTCAAGCCAGCCTTGCGCGTTCACGGGGTGTGACAGTGTTTCGAACCGAACCCGGCGAAGCCTCCGCAGCGGCCGACCTGATCACTGAGATCGCCGAATGGTCCGGCGCCACCCTCAGACAACCACTCGACGGCAATCCCCTCTGTTACCCGGGCCGCGTGGACATCGTCTATGACACCGTCGGCTCACCGCAGACGGTGGAGATCGCGATCAGGGTCCTCTGTGAGCGAGGGACGCTCGTCGAAATGGGTGTGGGTGCACCCGGCCGATTCGAGTGGACACCGTGGTACTTCAAGGAACTGAACCTGCGCGGCTCGAACGCCTTCGGTGTCGAAACCTTCGAGAACAAGACTGCACACGCCTACGAACACTTCTTCGACCTGATCTCCGCCGGCAGGGTTGACCTGAGCGGAATGCTGACCCACCACTATGCACTCGATGACTGGCGCGAAGCGTTCACCGACCTTGTGCACGCAGAGCACACCGGGGCGATCAAGGCAGTGTTCGATTACCGCCCAGAAGGCGAGTAGATCTGTGGCCTGCCAGTTCGGCCGTGATATCCACACCCCGTGCTACGAAGGGCGACCAACGACGTCAGGCGGAGTCTGAACAGCAGCCGAGTCGATCACCGCAAGCGGGGCTCCGCGCCACTCACCAGGCGACGGCGCGCGAATCCGCTGCCATCTAGCCCAAGCGTTCGATGACCGTGGCGTTGGCCAGGCCGCCACCCTCACACATCGTCTGGAACCCAAGTCGTCCGCCAGTTGCCTCGAGTTGGTTCAGGAGGGTCGTCATGATCCGTACTCCGGATGCCCCCAAAGGGTGACCCAACGCGATGGCCCCACCGCGCGGATTCAGGCGACTCAAGTCTCCATCCGGCAGGAACTCCGAGGCCCACATCAATGCGATCGCCGCAAAGGCTTCATTGCATTCGATCGCATCGAAGTCGCCCATGGAGAGCCCGCTGCGATCGAGAAGCTTCCGAGTCACGGGATTCGGCGCGCTGAGCACCAGTGTTGCGTCGTCGCCGCCCACCGCGAAGTGCCGGATGGCTGCGCGGATCGGCAATCCCAACTCCTCAGCCACCGACCGCTCCGCTATCAGCATCGCGGCCGCGCCATCCGAGGTCTGAGATGAGTTGCCGGCAGTGATGCCGGGGGCGAGCGACGGATCCGACCGCGAAGCAGAGTCGAGGCCCGCGAGAACCTCCATCGTCGTGTCGGGTCGTATGCCCTCGTCGGTCGACATCAACTCGCCGGTCTCGGATCCATCGGAGTTCCTGATCGGCACCGGCACGATCTCCGAATCGAACAATCCGGCGCTGGTCGTCTCCGCAGCACGTCGGTGGGACTCAACTGCGAGGGCGTCCATGTCCTCACGGCTCACACCCCAGCGGTCCGCCAGAATCTGGGCGATCTCGAACTGCATCATGAGGCGTTGGTCAATCGCCGAAAGGTAATTCTGGGAGAAGGGTCCGTCACCTCCGCGTGCATTCGATGCCATCGGGGCCCTGGTCATGGACTCCACACCGCAGGCGATCGCCATGTCGTATGCACCGGCCATGACTCCCTGTGCAACGAAGTGGATCGCCTGCTGTGAGCTTCCACACTGCCGATCGACCGTGGTGGCAGCCACGCTCTGGGGAAGTCCGGCCGCCACCCAGGCGTTTCGTGTGACGTTGGTGGACTGCTCCCCCGACTGCGTGACGCACCCGCCGACCACATCATCTATGCGCTCGGGATCCACCTGATTTCGGTGCAGCAGTTCGGTCAGGGCAAATCCGAGGAGATCGGTTGGGTGCCAGCCCGATAGGTGTCCTTTGCGGCGTCCGATCGGCGTACGCAATGTGTCCACTATCACAGCTTCACGAATGTCCGGCATGCGCCGAAACTAGCGCGAAAGCTGACATGTGTGTCAGGTGCTCGTTACCCGAAGGTCGTGATCCGCAAGAGCGGTATCCCCGAAGAACGATATCCCCGCCTCGATCGGAGCGGGCACGGGATGTGTCGGCATCGAGCACTCCGATTGAACCCGGGTCCCG
>JAUXGW010000160.1 GCA_030621865.1 Actinomycetes bacterium | reverse complement strand
CCGGCCGACGTGGCAGCGGCGGCGCAGGTGAGCGTGCAAGAAACGGCGACCCGTCCGCCGGAGCCCGCTTGGCTGGGCCGCTGGGTTTGGCAGTCGTTGTGGAAGGTTGTTGCAGTCGGGTTGGCGGTGTTGTTCCTCGGCATCATGGCGTGGCGGGCGCAGCACCTGTTGCGGCTTCTGGGACTTTCGGTGTTCTTCGCACTGGCGTTGATCCCGGGTGTCAACCACCTGCACGAGAAGCGGGGCTGGAAGCGCGGGGCGGCAGTCGGAGTGATCTATGCCACGTTGGTTGTGTTGCTGATACTGATGGTTGCCGTGTTGATTCCCGGAATCGCCAACTTCGCGAGTGAGATCGGCAAGAACGGCAACGACTGGATCGCCAGCCTGAACTCCGAGGCGCAGGATTTGATCGGGAAGGACCTCATCGGGCAATCGGCGGGCGACAATGCGGTGGTTTCGACCGACGATGCCCTGAAGAATTGGTCGGACAACATTGCGGGTGCGGCGTCGAGCGGGCTTGGCCTGGTCTTCGACATAGCGACCATGGCCCTGTTCACGTTCTATTTCGCGGCGGATTGGCCGCGGATACAACGGGCGATGCTGTCGCGAATGCCTCCCCATCGGCAGAAGGTCACGGGATGGGTGACTGACACCGCGATCGAACAGACGGGTGGCTACTTCTATTCGCGGTTGCTGCTCATGGTCATCAACGGAGGATTGTTCTTCGTGGTGATGATGCTGGTGGGAATGCCGGTGGTTTATGCGTTACCGATGTCAATCTTCGAAGGGTTCGTCGCCGAGTTCATCCCGGCGGTGGGCACCTACATCGGTGCGGCAGTGCCGATCCTGGTCACGCTCGCGGTTCAGGGATTCGGCGCCGCGTTGATCCTCCTGGTGTGGACGCTGATCTACCAGCAGGGCGAGAACTACTGGCTGAGCCCCAAACTCAGCGCCAAGACGATGTCCATCAACGGTGGCGTGGCATTCGGCTCCGCCCTCTTCGGTGGAGCAATTGCGGGACCCATGGGCGCGTTCATGGCCCTGCCAATTGCAGCGCTCATCACCTCGATAATCAGCAACACGGGCAAGAGCTACGCCGTTGTGTACGACTCGAGGTACGACACCGCAGCGGTGAAGCCCTCGGATGAAGACGACAGTCCTGCATCACCCGCGGGTGACTGAATCGGTCTCGGGTGAGCTGAACGATCACTTCATCACCTGTGAAGAGTTCAGGCTCTCTGACAATCACCTACCCGATGATTGTGCTGGGGACCGTTAGGTGAGCCGGCCGGGCCTTGTGTCCGGGCGGGGTAAAACGCGGCGGAGATCAAATCTTGGGGTGTTCGCGTGTCCGGGGCATCGTGGCAGGGGATCGAATCCTGCTGAGGTGCTCCGGAACCGGAGCGGGAGCGGCAGTCAGTGGCGCTTGTGATCGCGCTTCGAGAGTTCTTTTCCATGGGCGCGACGGATCTGCGTCTCGAGCTTGTGGCGCGTGGAATCAATCGCCTTCTGCGCCTTCCAATCGGTGTCGGACCCGTCGAAGTTGTGTCCCGGAGCCCACATCTGCGCACGCACACACGTTTGTTCGTTCGGGCCACCTTCCCAGGAGACGGTCACATGGCCTCCCTGGAGAGTGTCCATGAACTCGTCGAGGCTGCCGAATCGCTCCTCTATGTGCTTCTTGAGATCGGCGTCGAGATCGTAGTTCTCTGCCTCGACTTGAATCTTGATCATGTGGTCTCCTCGCGGGTCTGGGCCGACTGGGAAGCGGTTGTGCGCCGTCTTTCTGAGCAATCGTGCTCTGGTTGGCGATCCAGTCCGGGTTTGCCCCGCCCATGGCTACCGTCAGCCTAAGTCAGGTGCTAGCCACTATCGGCATTTTCTGGAACACACGTGCCGATAGTGGCTAGTACCGAAACCCTGTGAAACCTACGCTTTGCGGAGATGGCCTCCACTTCCAGCGGTGGGCCGGCGTTGTGTGCCCCTTCCTGGGTGCCTGTTGTTGCGGGCCGCGTGATGAAGATGAAACCGACCAGAAAGAGTCCGACATGAGCAAGACCTTCAAGGGCAAGATCGAGGTAGACGTTCGAAATTCCACCGATGACTGGTCGGCGTTCACTCAACCCGATCCGCCGGAAGGCTCGCCCAACGTGGTCGTCATCCTCTGGGACGACACCGGCATTGCCTCGTGGGACTTCTGGGGCGGCCTCGTCAAGATGCCGAACATGCAACGGATCGCCGACAAGGGACTCAAATACACCCAGTTCCACACGACGGCGCTGTGCTCGCCCACCCGGGCGTGCCTGATGACGGGTCGCAACGCGTCGTCGGTTGGGATGAACACGATCTCCGAGGCCGCGATGGGTTTCCCGGGCTTGAGTACACACATCCCGGATAAGGCCGCGATGATGTCCCAGGTACTCCAGGAGAAAGGTTGGAGCACGTTCACGACCGGTAAGTGGCACATGACACCGAGCGACGAGATGAACATGGCCGCAACCAAGGATCATTGGCCGAGCCAGCGCGGGTTCGACCGTAACTACAGCTTCCTCGGTGGCGAGACGAACCAGTGGTATCCGGATCTGGTTCGTGACAACGAGATGATCGATCAGCCGTATCCACCCGAAGAGGGATATCACCTGAGCAAGGATCTCGTTGATCAGGCGATCGGAATGATCAGCGATGCGAAGCAGGTCGCACCCGACAAGCCCTTCTTCTTGTACATGACTCCCGGAGCGGGACATGCGCCGCACCATGTGACCAAGGAGTGGGCGGACAAGTACAAGGGTGTGTTCGACATGGGGTACGAGCAGTATGCCGAACAGACCACAGAGCGCATGAAGAAGCTGGGGCTTATTCCGGAGAACACCGAGGTGGCGCCGGCGAACAGCATGTTCGACGAGAAGAGCTCCGAGGGCACGGCATGGCCAGCGTCCGACTACGTGAAACCGTGGGATTCGCTTGATGACGATGAGCTCGAGGTGTTCAAGCGCATGGCGGAGGTATGGGCAGGGTTCGAGTCCTACACCGATCACGAGATGGGCCGCCTGCTTGACTTCATCGAGGACCTCGGCGAGTTCGACAACACGATCTTCATCGTCACGTCGGACAACGGTGCATCTGGTGAAGGCACATCGACGGGTTCGGTCAACGAGAACCTGTTCTTCAACGGGATCACGGACACAACGGCGGAGAACATCAAATATCTCGATGTTCTCGGTGGTGTCGAAACCTATAACCATTACCCGACCGGGTGGGCGCAGGCGTTCTGTGCTCCGTACAAAATGTTCAAGCGGTACACCTGGAACGGTGGCATCTGTGATCCGCTCATCGTTGCCTGGCCTGACAAGATCAAGGCTCATGGTGAATCCCGCGACCATTACTGTCACGTCGTCGACATCGCGCCCACGCTCTACGATCTCCTCGGGATCGAGTTCCCAGAGTTTGTCGATGGTCACTGGCAGATGCCCCTCGAGGGCACGAGCTTCGAGTACACGATCGAGAGCGCGGATACCCAGCAAGCGCCTCGGACCCAGTTCTATGGCCTGCTCGGAAGCCGTGCGATCTACAAGGATGGGTGGAAGGCCAATACGGTTCACCCGGCGACGGGCGGTTGGAGCGACTTCAGCAACGACAAGTGGGAGCTCTACAACGTCGACGAGGATCGCAGCGAGATGCATGATCTGGCAGAGGCTTATCCCGGCAAGCTTCAGGAGATGATCAACCTCTGGTTCTTCGAGGCTGCAAAATACAATGGTCTTCCGATCGACGACCGGTCCCCGGCGGAGATGGTTGGCGGCACTGTGCGGCCATCACTGGTCGATCTCACCAAGGACCGGTACATCTTCTACCCGAACACAGCCATGGTTCCCGAGAGTGACATGCCCTCCATCCGGGGTCGCTCATACAAGTTCGTTGTCGAGGTCTCCCTCGGCGACAGCCCCGAGGGAGCTCTCTTCGCCAACGGCTCCCGTTTCGGTGGACATTCGCTGTACATCTCCGAAGGCAAGCTCAAGTACGTGAACAACTTCATCGGGCTGAAGGAGCAGATCGTTGTTGCCGATCAGGATCTTCCAAAGGGTGACTGCACCGTTGGTGTGTCATTCGAAATGAAGAGCGTGGACAAGAAGAAGATGAAGACCAGCGGGACAGCCTCCGTCTACATCAACGACAAGCAGGTTGTGAGCCAGGACATCGAAACGCAACTCGGCGCCTTCTCGGTTGCTGGTGAGGGTTTCATGGTCGGCCGCTGCGCCGGGGCGCCGGTCACTCCGGACTACACAGGAGATCACCCGTGGGCATTCACCGGCGGAACGATCAAAAAGGTGATACTCGATGTTTCCGGCGAGGCGTACGTCGATCTCGAGAAGGAAGCAATGGCGGCGATGAAGCGCGACTGACCCTTTCGGGCCGCGGGCCTGCAGAGGCATCGATCACCATGTCTCCGCAGGGCCGAGCCTTGCGCACTTCAACTCAACCTCGACTACACCTAGCATCGACTGGATGTCGAATGAGAGGCCGAACATGTTGACGATGCAGGGCGGTCCACCCGCCTACCACGTGCTGGCCAAACCAACAGGGCCGATATGCAATCTGGATTGTGAGTACTGCTTCTTCCTGTCCAAGGAGCAGTTGTATCCGGGCGACCGCTTCCGGATGGCCGACGAAATGCTGGAGAACTACATTCGCCAGCTGCTGGAATCCCACCGCACCCCGGACGTCACGGTGGCCTGGCAGGGTGGCGAACCCACGATGATGGGTCTGGATTTCTTCCGTCGGGCGGTGGAACTCATCGAGCAGTACCGGCGCCCTGGCCAGACGATCTCGCACACGATCCAGACCAACGGCACACTCATCGACGACCACTGGGCTGCGTTCTTCAAGGAAAACGAATTCCTTGTGGGAATATCGGTGGACGGGCCCGAGGAGCTCCATGACACGTATCGGGTTGACACCCGCGGTGAGGGCTCCTTCAGTCGGGTGATGGCCGGCTTTGACGCGCTGAAGGCACACGATGTTGACGTGAACGTGTTGTGCACGGTCAACGCGGCGAATGTCGGTTCACCCCTGGAGGTCTACCGGTTCTTTCGCGACGACCTGGGAGTGCAATACATCCAGTTCATCCCGATCGTCGAACGCTCCACCGAGACGCTCCTGCCGCTGGCCAACCTGGGTTGGAGCAGCAAAAACAAGGAGAAACGACCGCTCTACGTCCAGGCCGGAAATCTGGTGACCGACCGCACCGTGGCCCCTGAGGCGTTCGGTGTCTTCCTGAACACCATCTTCGACGAGTGGGTGGCGAACGATGTCGGCGAGGTTTTCATCCAGCATTTCGACACCGCGTTGGCGAACTGGCACGGAGAACCCGGCGCCGTGTGTGTGTTCTCCGAGACATGCGGACTCGCCGTGGCCCTCGAACACAACGGCGACCTGTACTCGTGTGATCACTATGTGGAGCCCGACTATCTGCTGGGCAACATCGCGGAGACGCCGATGATCGATCTGGTCGCCTCCGAACAGCAGGTTGAATTCGGCATGGCCAAGCGGGACAGCCTCCCGGAGTTCTGCCGAAGCTGTGAGGTTCGTTTCGCCTGCCATGGTGGCTGTCCGAAAAACCGCTTCACCCGGACACCCGACGGCGAAGACGGCCTCAACTATCTCTGTCCCTCGTACAAGGCGTTCTTCAATCACATCGACCATCCGATGCGGCTCATGTCCCAGTTGTTGCACCAGAACCG
>JAUXGW010000339.1 GCA_030621865.1 Actinomycetes bacterium | reverse complement strand
CCGATCAGGTCGTCGATGAAGTTTGGCCTGGCGACGGTGTCGGCATGGACCACGGCCACAAGGTCGGCGTTGGTGGTTGCGAGAACGTTTGCCAAGCCGGCATCGATGGGCTCCCACGGCTGAATCGGGTCAACGCGAAGTTCACATCCATGGTCCTCTGCGAGGTCATTGAGTTCGGGGCGGCCGACCACATCGATCAGCAGGGTCCGATGTGGGTAACGCACGTTGTTGGCTGCAACCAGAGCGGCCCTGATCACCTCGATGGGTTCATGACGCGCAAGGATTGCCAGCTGGACGGTGCGGGCATGCAGGGGTGCTCGCGTGTGGTCGGTCTGGAGTGTCCAGGCTTCGAACGCGAATCTGGCGAGACTCAACCAGACCGTGAACTCGGCCAGATACAGACTCCAGAAGAGCCACGGATTGGTGTCTTGTCGGGTCCATCCCAGTCGCCAGGTGAGGTACAGCGCGCCCACACCCAATGCGAACGGCACTACCCAGCGGGAGTCCCTGTCGTCGGAATTGCGCGCTTCACTCACATGGTGACCATCGGCCGAAATGACCCGAGACTGAGTTCTGTGGTCCCAAATCGCAGAGTTGGCGGTGCTGGTCTCAGGCTCCCTTCGCAGCCCGTTTCGGTTGGCAGTACGCTCAGCTGCGAACAGGTGAGCGGTGGCTGCGGGGGGATTTCCCGGGTCTGCACCGGGATTGGAGCGACATGAAGCAGATGAGCGGCCAGGATGCGGCCTTCCTGTACGGGGAGACGCCCAACTGGCACATGCATGTGTCGGGTCTGATGATCGTGGATGCCGCCAATGCTCCCGGCGGATGGACCTTCGAGAAGTTCCGGGAAATCGTGATCTCGCGAATCCCGGAAACTCCTCAGCTCCGGTGGCGATATGTGGATGTGCCTTTTGGTCTCGATCGCCCGAGTTGGGTCGAGGAGACCGACATCGATCCCGACTTCCACATCCGCCGCATTGCCCTGCCTCGTCCAGGCGGTGCAAAGGAGTTGGCAGAGGTTGTAGGACGCCTTGCTTCCTACAAGCTGGATCGCAGCCGTCCGCTCTGGGAGTCATGGTGCATCGAGGGACTCGAGGGCGGCAAAGTCGCGATCGTTGTCAAGATGCATCACGCAATCATGGACGGTGCCACTGGTGCTGGACTCACGGAGGTTCTGCTCGACCTGACTCCTGAACCTCGGCCTGCGGTGACCGAGCTGACCGAAGAGATACCGGACAGCCGCGAACCGAGCCAGATGGAGCTGTTCACGCGGGCGGCAGTCCGCACCTGGTACAGGACTCCGTTCAGGGTGGCCAGGTTCACCCGCCAGTCCATCTCCCAGCTCTTCTCGGTCATCCCGATCCTGCGCGGTGAACAGCCCATCAGCCTGCCGTTGAGCGCACCGCGGACCATACTGAACTCGGATCCAACTCCACGCCGGAGCTTTTCCGCCGCCCACCTGGATCTCGACCGGGTCAAGGAGGTCAAGGACGCCTACGGGGTGAAACTCAACGACGTGGTTCTGGCCCTGTGCTCAACTGCGATTCGCAACTACCTGATCAAACAGGACGATCTACCGGAGGCCACGCTGATCGCACAGTGCCCCGTGTCGATGCGTACCGAATCTGACGATGACGTGGGCAACAAGGTCGCATCGCTGTTCACGAGTCTCGCAACCGATATCGATGACCCGGGCGAGCGTCTGCTCAAGATCCACGAATCGACCCAGTCGGCCAAGGAAATGCGCGAAGCAATGGCTGCGCACCAGATCATGGGGCTCACCGATACGACCCCTCCCGGCCTCATTGCGCTGGCGGCACGGATGTACACCGGTGCCGGCCTGGCCAGTCGGACTCCACCTGCGGTGAACGTGGTCGTTTCGAATGTCCCCGGGCCAACGTTCCCGTTGTACGTGGCCGGCGGCCGCCTCCTCGGCATGTATCCGATGGGTCCCTTGCTGATGGGCATGAGCCTGAACATCACGGTGTTCTCGATCGACGGAAAAGTTGATGTGGGAATCATGAGTTGCCCCGACACAGTTCCCGAATCGCACCTGATTGGCGAATACATGGAGGCCGCACTGGTGGAACTCGAGGATGCTGCTCCTGTTGCTGCTGACGAGGCCACGGACTGAGCAACGCCGCCAATGGTTCTGCAATCCAGGAGTGAGCCAAGTCGGGTCGTGGCGCGGTCCGCGGCTGCTGCCGCCGTTTGCGCGGTTCTGATGGGAGCGATGCACTTCCATGCTGTGCACACAGAGGCTGGGCAACGTCAGGACGACGTCGCATTCGAGGGTCGAAATACCGAACCCG
>JAUXGW010000143.1 GCA_030621865.1 Actinomycetes bacterium | reverse complement strand
TGATCCGGTGCTCGACAGGCTCCCTGTCCAGGACCCAGATTCAATCTCTCTCTCCCTCTCTCCCTCGGTCTCGGGATCCGATCCCCTGACCCCATTTCCGCCCTGACCTCATTTTCATTCTCGAGACTTCCGGGGTCGATATTTCCGTCGTCGGTGAAGATGCGTTCCGAACCGGTGCGTTCCCGGGGGCTGCACCTTCCTGGATCCGATGGACCCTGCGATCGGTATGGAAACGTGCGATCAGAGTGATCAGTTTCAGCTCATGGTGATCAGTTTCTGAGTGGCCAACAATCCTGCGCGGCGTCCCTCGAGTGGTGACCTCAATCGCTCAGGTCGAGTGGCGACCTCAATCGGTGACTCTGAGCGGCTTGGTGCTCACTTTGTGTCAATTGGATCAAGTTATTGGGCGGAATGTTTCGGATTCGTTTTGCGTTGTGACGATTTGGTGACAGAATTGGTAACGAACCCATTACAGGGTGTCGCAACTTCAGCGTCATCCGACTAGATGCAACGGCTCCCGCGTTCGCGGCCAACAGTCCCGTTGTGGCGGAAACCCATACCAGATGAACCATTCACACGCACATCCCTCAGCCGATACTGCTCCGATTCCGTCGGCCAGGACCGCTCCGATTCGGACGCGGACCAAGCTGGCCCTCTTGGTCGTGTCTGCAATTGCGATTGTGCTCGCAGCACCCGGAGTATCGCCGGCCTCGAGTTCGGCCGCAGAGAGTTCCTCCGAGGCGGAGTCCGCATTGGCCCGTGCCTCAGCCAATCGAGAGGCCGCCGAGGATCGCCTGGCTGCAATCACTGCGGAACGAGACGCGATGATGGCCCAGCTTCAGGGCCTCGATGAAGACTCAGCGGAACTGACTCAAGACCTCGTGGCCGCTCGAAAGGCTGTTCGCGAGTACGCAATCGCCGCCTACATCGACGGCGGACAGACCGACGTGCTCAAGGCGACGCTCAATGCGGAGCAAAGTGCAGCGCTGGCATGGCGCACCAATTTGGTTGCCGGCCAGACTGTCTCGGAAGCCGAGGCCGTGGACAACTACTCCGCCCTCAAGGATGCCAACGAACCCGAGCGGATCGCTGCGGCCACTGAGTTGGATCGCCTCAACTCCAGAGTTGAGGAGGCATCCAACGATGCGATTCAGGCGGCAGCCCATGAGCGTGATGCCGAGAACGATCTGGCGGCCGCCAGACAGGCTGAGCAGGCCGCGGCAGAGGCCGCTCGGGCTGCTGAGGCCGAGAAGGCTCGGGCTGCTGCAGCCAGCAAGGCCGAAGCCAGCAAAGCTGCTCCCGCCCAGTCGTCATCATCCGGATCGTCGTCATCGAGTTCCAAGTCGACCCCCGCACCTTCCAGAAGCACTCCGGCACCTGCGCCCGCACCGTCCAGTTCATCCGGCAGCGGAAACACTTCGTCGTCAGAGTCTGCGACCCTTGCCCGCATTCGTGCCTGCGAAAGTGGAGGCAACTACGGAATCGTGAGCGCCAGCGGAAGGTATCGCGGCGCATATCAGTTCGACTACGGCACCTGGGGAGCCATGGGTGGCTCAGGTGATCCCGCGGCAGCCTCACCAGGCGAGCAGGACTACCGGGCCCTACTACTGCTGCGGGCGCGTGGATCCAGTCCCTGGCCCAACTGCGGCTGAACTCCCGGACCCGGACTCTCTTTGTCCTGAAGCCTTTGTCCTGAAGCGGTTCTGCTGCTCTGAACCGGTTCTGCCGCTCTGAACCGGATCTGTCACTCTGAACCGGATTTGCTCCGGGACGGAGGCAAGCGCAAACGACCGAATCCTCTGCATGGGTTTCTCACCGTCTGTTTTCTGCACCGGCTCGCGGAAGGCTAGGGTCGCAGGAGTATTCCACGCCTGCAGGCGTGGCCAGCCATCCCGCTATCCCGCCTTTTGTGTTGATCCAGAGGACCGAAGTGATCCCACGACTCCGCATTCTTGCCCTCGTTGCTGCCGTTGCCCTCGTGGCCGCTGCCTGCGCCCAAACCGAGCCGGACCCGGTGGCCCTCAGTGGCGACTCTCAGGAGGGCAATCCCTCCAGCGCCGGCGCTGAGGAGGCTCCCGACATCAGCGGGGTCGCACCGGATCCCCAGGACCTCGAGGCCCCTCAGTCGGCGAAGCTTGATGCGGTACTGGCCGGTTCTCCCGGGGGCTGTGACTTCCTGGACGAGTCGTCCTGCATGTTGCCATTCCCGAGTGATGCGCTCACAACGCCGGACGACAGCACTGGCACCGGCCGGATCGTGGCCATACCCGAGGGCCAGCTGGCGAACACCTCTGGAACCACGCTCGATCCAACTGTGTGGAATCTCCAGGACGGCTTCAGCCCCTCCACCCCGATCGTTGTCTACATCCCGGGTGTGGACGGCGAGAAGACCGGGTTTGCCTCGGTCACGGAAATCCAGGATTCGATTGAGAGTGGCTCACCAACGGTCCTGGTGGACCTCGACTCGGGTCAGCTCATTCCGCACTGGGCAGAGCTTGATGAAAGGGCTGAGAGCGCCGACGAGCGGTCGCTCATCATCCACCCCGCCGTGTCCCTGAAGGAGACACACCGGATCGGTGTTGCCCTTCAGAACATCAAGGATTCCGACGGAAATGAAATCGAACCGCCTATTCAGTTTCAGGCGCTTCGCGACAACCTGATCAGCGGCAACGAAGACTTCGAAGCTCGTCGTGCTGCCTTCGAGGTTGTGTTTTCGGAGATGGCTGCTGCAGGGCTGAACCGTTCCGAGCTCTACCTGGGTTGGTGGTTCACCGTTGCTTCCTCCGGAGCAATCGCCGGCGATGTGCTGGACATGCGCGACGACGCGTTCGGTCAACTCGGCGGTAGCTCTCCTGCGTTCACCGTCGACGAGGTGTCCTCCGATGATCTCGAGGACGGTATCGCCAAGGTCGTCAGCGGAACATTCGACGTACCGCTGTACCTGAGTTCTGACGAGCCGGGCGCCACCATTGAGCGCGACTCCACTGGCACACCCGAGAGCAATGGCACGATCACCGCCCCGTACGTGTGCGTGGTTCCCGAAGAAGCCCTCGTAAGCGGGGAGGCCCGTCCAGTTGTTTATGGACACGGATTGCTGGGTTCCGGTAGCCAGGCATCATCGAGTCACGTTCAGGTGACGGCCGCAACCGGAAACTTCATCTACTGCGGCACCGACACGGTTGGCATGTCCGAAGGAGACGTTGGTTTCGTGGCCGAAGTGCTCGGCGACATGAGCCTGTTTCCGGCGGTGGCGGATCGACTCCAGCAGGCGATTCTGAATTACCTGTTCCTCGGGCGCCTCATGATCCACTTCGAAGGGCTTGGTTCCTCCGCCACCTTCACCACGAATGACGGGGCCACCGTATTCAACACCGAGGAGGCGTACTACGACGGCAACAGCCAGGGCGGAATCATGGGCGGCGCCATCACGGCAGTTGCCCAGGACTGGACCAAGGCAGTGCTCGGCGTTGGTGGCATGAACTACTCAACCCTGCTGAACCGCAGCAAGGATTTCGACGAGTACTTTGCCATCATGCGGGCTGCCTACCCGGATCCGATCGAACAGCAGATCCTGTTCGGCGTGATGCAGATGCTGTGGGACTCGGGGGAGACGGCTGGCTACGTGCAGCATCTCACCAACCGGACGTACCGGCTCACGCCGCCCAAGCAAGTCCTCATGACCGTGGCCTTCGGTGATCATCAGGTTGCCAACGTGACCGCCGACAACATCGCCCGCACGCTGAAGATCCCGCTGTATGAGCCCACGTTGCCCGAGGGCGCGGATGACGCCGACACGCGCTTCTTCGGACTGGACCCGATTCGGAGCTTCCCGCACACAGGTTCGGCGCTCTACTACTGGTATTCAGGTGCTCTGCCGCCGCCAAACGGAAACATCACTCCGATCATGGGTCCGGTGTACACCGAGGAATGCTCCGTTGCACAGGCCGAAGACAACGTCAAGTGTGAGGATCCGCACGAGGATCCGCGCCGTCAGCCGGAGATCATGAAACAGAAGGACGCCTTCTTCCAGCCGAATGGCACGATCACCAACGTCTGCGAGGACAAGCCCTGTGAGGCCCTCCCGAGGGACGAGTTCGACTACTGAAGTTCGTTTGATCACCGACGTCGGTCGGGAACTGCTGACGTCGGTCGGGAACTGCTGAGTCAGCCGGGGATCGTGGGGCCGATCAGCTGACGAAGGCGCTCAGCTGTGCGGTCCCTGGTTGTGTGGCGAGTGCCGCGGAACGCACCGGGATTCAGGTACTTGGCGAGTTCAGCGGCACGGTCGATGGCCCGTTTGGCGACTGCTTCGGGTTCCGTGATCTCATCGAGGAAACCGGCGCTTGCAGCATCCGGCGGGTCATAGATGTGAGCCAATGCGACAGCGGGCTGAATCTGAGCCGGAATCAAGCGGGTTTCAGCCAACGCAACCGCGAACTCGGGCATCGGCATGCCGATGGCCACTTCATTGAAACCGATCTTGAAGTTGCCGACAGCCCCTATCCGAACGTCGGCACAGCAGAGCAGCACGGCGCCCATGGCCAGAGCGTGACCTGTCACGCCGAGCACGACTGGTCGCTTCCACATGAATATGTCCAATGCGAGCTTTGCCCCACGGTCCACGAGATCAAATGCCCGGGCTGGATCATCCCGGATCACGGACAGATCGAAACCGGCGGAGAACATGCCTTCACGCCCGAGAATCGTGATGGCGGAGGCGTCCTCCGCCTCGGTGAGGGCGGTGCTCATCTGATCCATCAGGTCGAAGCCGATTGCGTTTGCCTTGCCGTCATCCATTCGGATGATCGCAACATCGTCCTGGTTTTCCAGGGTGACGATCTGGTTTTCCGGTTCTGTGTTCACGCCCCAGAAGGTACAGCACGTGTCTGAGGAACTAGAACCTGTTCTTGTCTGGTGATGGGTGCTGGAGCGGTGAGTTCAGCCAGACTGTTGGTGAATGGTGCTTTCAGAGGGAAACCTTTCAGAGGGAAACAAGGTTGCAGTCGACACTCCAGCGTGACGCAGGGGTCACCGCTGGCGCGTTCGCGGATCTTCATGTGGAAGGGCGGACCCAACTGGGTCGGCTGCCGGCCCTCGACGGTCTGCGGGGACTGGCAGTGGCAGCGGTCGTGGCCTTTCACGCTGGATATTCGCAAATGGTCGGCGGATATCTGGGCGTATCCACCTTCTTCACGTTGTCGGGATTCCTGATCACGTCGTTGTTGATGGCAGGGCGGCCACCCGGTGAGTCGCTGACGCTACGCGGATTCTGGGGCCGCCGGGTTCGCCGCTTGTATCCGGCCTCGGTGGTCACCCTCTTGTTGGTTGTTGTGCTGTTCGCGCCGTTCGTGGCCACCGCAGATCAGCTTGCCCGCATGCCCGCGGACATCCTTTCGTCCTTGTTCAACGTTGCGAACTGGAGATTCATACTCGAGGGATCGAGCTACGGGGATCTCTTCGTGGCGCCCTCTCCGGTGCTGCACTTCTGGAGCCTCGCCATCGAGGAACAGTTCTATCTGGTGTTCCCTCTACTGATCTGGGCCATCTGGAGGGCTGCCAAGGGTCGATTGGTTGTTGTCGGCGCAGTTCTTTCGGCACTGACCGTGGCCGCGCTCCTGTGGACGATCTTCGGCGGCCTTTCAATCGATCGCATCTATTTCGGCACGGACACCCGCGCCCCGGAGTTGTTGCTCGGAGCGCTCCTCGCACTCCTGATCCGCCGTCGCTCGGTTCGTGCGACCTTCGCTCTTCGGTACCGCTGGCGAGTGACGATCCAGATCCTGGGCACACTGGCCTTCGCCCTTCAGATGTGGTGGTGGTGGTCGTTGCCACAGTCCACGCCATGGTTGTACCGAGGCGGATTCGCGGTCTACGCGCTGTTGACGGTTCTGGTGATCCTTGCTGCGGCGGTTCCGGGTGGAGTGTTGGGAACGGTCCTGTCGGTTGCCCCATTGCGATGGCTCGGATCACGGTCCTACGCCATCTACCTGGCCCACTGGCCGATCATGCTGACGTTCCGTCAGTTGTTGCCGGAATTTGATCAGTGGCGCAGTGTGGGCTGGGCCGTGTTGCTCACGCTGGTGCTTGCAGAGGCATCGTTCCGTTTGCTGGAGCGCCCGATCCGGGATCGCCGATGGCCTTCGGTGAGGTTGGCGCCGGTGGCGGCTCTCGGCTCTGCGGCTCTCGTGATCGCGTTGGTTCTTCTTTTCATACCGTCCGACCCGCAAGGACAGTCGACGGACTTCGACGCGGCGCTCGCGCGCTTTGATTCCGAAATTCGCGCTGACCCGACGACTTCGGAACCTCCCGATGCCGGGTCACCCGCAGAACCCACCTTGGGCCCGCCACCGCCAGCCGTGGCCTACTTTGGCGACTCAACGGTTCTCGGCGTCGGTTGGGGCATGGCAGTCTGGGGTGGGAGTTCCGGGCAGTTCTCGACGGTGGAAGGCGATTCCCGGTTCGGTTGTTC
>JAUXGW010000391.1 GCA_030621865.1 Actinomycetes bacterium | reverse complement strand
GGCCAGGGCTCGGATCTCGTAGGCAAAGGCGATGTCGTCGCTGCCGCGCAGTCGAACCGGGATTTCACGCTGGACCCGCACTTCGGACAGCTCGGCCTCGGCCAGGCGCTGAGCGTTGCGGCCGATCACCGATGCGATCTGCAACGCGGAAGGCTCGCCAAACCCTGCCTCTGAAGCGGCCAGGAGTTCGATCACTGGTCCGTCGCCTTCGGTGACCTGATCGCTGACGAAACCCAGGGCGCGCCACGCCCGCTGGATGAACTCCGGCCGAGTCCCATGGCGTTGCGCCAGCTCCGACAGCGTTGTCGACTCGCCGGCCGGAGTCAGGAGCATCGTGGCAAGCGGGCTGAAGTCATCCTCGGATTTCTCCCACTGATCCAGCAAGGCGTCTATGTCGTAACCATCGGATGCAAGATCATCGAGAAACGGTCCGAAACGGCGGATGATGGATTGTCGCTCGTTTCTCACCTGCCCATTCAACCATTTTGGGTCGGTGGCCAAGCTGTACCGCACCATCCTCCAAGACATTCCGGTCCCGTCGAACGCTGAACGATTTCTGGCTCTGATCCGGATCGTGACGGCTAACCTGACGTGAGCGTCAGACCCGGAGGGAATCGTCATGGAACCGTCGAGCAACAATCTGCCGATGAATGGAATTCGCGTCATCGAGGTGGCTTCCTGGTGGTTCGTGCCCGCCGCCGGGGCCGTTCTTGCCGACTGGGGAGCGGATGTCATCAAGGCCGAGCCGCCGATCGATGGCGATCCGCAGCGGGCACTGCTGAAATCGGGTCTGCTTCCCTCCAGCGGGGATGTGAACTTCATGATGGAGCAGTCGAACCGGGGAAAGCGCAGCATCGCTCTAGACCTCACTGCTCCTGAGGGACTGGACCTGTTGTACGACTTGGTCCGATCGGCTGATGTCTTCGTCACCAGCATGCTGCCGAGCAACCGGGAGCGTCTCAAGATCGACCTCGAAGCCATCCGGGAACAGAACCCCGAGATCATCTACGTCCGAGGTAGCGGATTCGGGCCGAACGGCCCCGATGCCGACAGCGCAGGGTACGACGCAACTGCCTTCTGGACTCGCAGCGGAATCGCCGATCTGCTCACGGCGCCGGACGCCGCTTCGCCGACCCCTCCACCCGGCGGTGCGTTCGGCGACTCGATCGGGGCAGTGGCATTGGCAGGGGGAGTGTCGACAGCCCTCCTGAAACGGGAACGCACCGGTGAGCCGAGCGTTGTGGACGTTTCACTTCTGGGGACGGCTCTGTGGTGTGAGTCGGCGACAGTTGTCGCCACGAAGCTTCTGGGATTCAGTTGGAAGCTGGCCGGTGGCGACCGCATGAATGCGCCCAACGCGTTGCTGCAGAACTACCAGACCGCTGATGGCGGGTGGATCATGTTCAACATGCTCAACTCCTCCAGATACTGGGAATCCTTCTGCGCCGTGATCGGCCACCCTGAACTCGCGGAAGATGAGCGCTTCGTTGATGATCAGGCCCGCAGCACCAACAAGGTGGAGTGCATCGAGGCGTTGGACGAGGTCTTCGCCAGCGCCACCCTCGCTGAGTGGAGGGAACGTCTGGACGGTTTCGACGGTGCCTGGGCTCCGCTCCAGTCGCCCTATGAGGTCCATGATGATCTGGCCGCCATCGAGAACGGGTACCTGCCCGAACTGACGAGCGCCGACGGGACACCATTCACGCTGGTGACAAACCCTGT
>JAUXGW010000098.1 GCA_030621865.1 Actinomycetes bacterium | reverse complement strand
GGCGCGTGGACGTCCGATGTTGTCAACGGTCGCCTGCTCATGGTGCTGACGGCTGCCGTGATGCTCTGGGCAGGACTGACTGTGGTCTTGAAACTTCGTGTATCCAGCCGGAGCCCCGGTGGGATGGAACGCGATCCGTCTGCTGACGACGTGCCGATGCGCGACTCCGAGCCGGCGCTGGCGGGTCTTGGAGCCATCGCCGGTTTCGTGGCCGGACTGCTGGGAGTCGGAGGAGGCATCGTGCTGGTACCTGTGCTGACCGGCCCTCTGCATGTGCCCATGCGCAGGGCGGTCGCTTCGAGCCTTGTTGCTGTGGCCATCTTCCAGGTGCCGGCACTGGCAACCCATGTCTGGCTCGGGCACGTCAACTGGGCGTATGCCCTGCCTCTGATCATCGGTGTGGTCCCGGGCGCCCAGGTTGGTGCGCGTCTCACGGTCGCTTCGAGTGATCGGACCATCAGGATCCTCTTTGGACTGATGGTGATCGTGATCGCCATTGTCTACGGCGCGACCGAAGTGTTCGGCCTGATCTCGGAATGACACGAGTCTCGGAATAACCTGCGGCTGTGGCTCGCGGAAGAACAACCAAGGTCTTGGCACGTCGTTTCACCGCATCAGGCGGAAGTGGCCGGATTCCCCGCCGACTCGTGGTGGAAGAACCGCTGGAGATCAGGTTGAGTGACAGCATCGTGGCGACCACCATGCGGACGCCCGGCAGTGACTTCGAGCTGGCTGTCGGCTGGTGCTGGTCGGAGGGCCTCATCGCCAGGGCTCCGCAAGAGGTTCGGCATTGCGCCACGGGATCGGCTTCCAAAACCGGGTTCAACGTGGTCACCGTGGTTCCTGATCCGGCGGACACCGGCCATTGCGGGTCGCCCTCTGCGCCTCGTATCGGTCTGGCCACCTCCTCCTGTGGAATCTGCGGAGCCGAGCAGATCGAAGCGTTGACCGCTCGCCTGGAACCCCTGCCGGATGTCGCCGTGCCCCTCGCGGCCCTGCTGGGACTGGACCTGGTGGTCAAAGCCGGGCAGTCGCTGTTTGACGCCACAGGTGGAACCCATGCCGCCGCCATCCTGGATGCGAATCGCCGGCTGTTGGGATCGGCGGAGGACATTGGCCGGCACAACGCGGTCGACAAGGTTGTCGGCCGTCTGATCCTCGATCGGAGACTCCCCGCATCGGGGAGCGTGTCATGGCCCGAGCCGGGGAGCGTGTTGTGGACATCGGGTCGCGCCAGCCTCGAAATCGTGCAGAAGGCATGGGCGGCCGGTGTGAGCGCGGTGGTCGCCGTGGGTGCCGCTTCTTCGCTTGCCGTGGAGACGGCTTCCGAGGCCAACATCGTCCTCGCAGGATTCGCGCGGGGCGACCACGTCAGTGTGTACGCAGGCGCCCACAGGATTGCCACATGAGCGCACCTCCCGACATTCCGACGGGAATCAAAGGTGCACTTCGCAGGATCGGCCTTCATCCGGATCTGTGGGCCGGACTTGTTCCCAACGGGCTGAACGAAACCAAGCCGCGACACTTCGCCGACATGCTGCGCATCGCCAGAACCCAGGCATCCGACGCCCGGTACACGTGGGATGTGCTCACCAAGGGTGTCTGTGACGGTTGCGCCCTGGGGGTAGGCGGTCTTCACGACTGGACCCTCGATGGCATCCACCTGTGCATGACCAGGCTCAACCTCCTGGAGTTCAATACCGCCGACGCGTTCGATCCCGGTCTGCTCGCTGACGTGGAGAAACTGCGCCAACTGACTTCCGCGGAGCTGCGCGGCCTGGGGCGGCTCGGGTATCCGATGCGTCGCCGGCGGGGAGAGCCGGGGTTTTCCATGGTCACCTGGAGCGAGGCCGTCTCGATTGCGGGAGCTGCGCTGTCTGCGGCCGAACCGGACCGAACGGCCATCTACCTGACCTCCCGCGGACTCACGAACGAGACGTACTACTCCGCGGCGAAGTCAGCCCGGGCACTGGGAGTCAACAACATCGACTCGGCAGCGAGGGTATGTCATTCACCCTCCACCGTGGGACTCAAGGACACGATCGGAGTGGCCGCTTCGACCTGTTCGCTCATCGACGTGCTCGAGTCGGACTTGATCGTGTTGTGGGGCACCAATCCCGCCAACAACCAGCCGGTGTTCACCAAGTATCTCCACAAGGCCAAGGAAGCAGGCGCACAAGTGGTGGTGATCAATCCCTATCTGGAGCCCGGGCTCGAGCGCTACTGGGTGCCGTCGATCGCGGAGTCCGCCGTGTTCGGAACCCGAATCTGCGACTTGCATGTACCGGTTCGGATCGGTGGCGACATTGCCTTTGCCCATGCCGTGGTGAAGGAACTGGATAGTCGGGACGTTCTCGATGATGCCTTCATCGATGCACACACCGAAGGCTTCGGCGAACTGCGCGAGCAGCTGTCGGAAACGCCCATGGCAGACCTTCTCGAATCTGCCGGTGTCTCCGGGGAGTGTCTGGAGGCCTTCTGTGAGATGTACGGGTCAGCGGGAGCTTCGGTGATCGTGTGGTCCATGGGCATCACACAGCACAACTTCGGTTCGGATGCAGTTCGCTCGATTGTGAACGTGGCACTGGCCAGGGGCAACGTGGGCCGCAACGGTGCCGGTCTGATGCCGATCCGTGGACACAGCGGAGTTCAGGGTGGTGCCGAGATGGGTGCGTACGCCACGGCGTTCCCGGGTGGGAGATCCGTGAATCCCGTCAACGCCGCCGAACTCGGCGATCTCTGGGGATTCGAGGTTCCCGCCGCACCAGGCATCACCGCGCCCGAAATGGTTGATGCGGCCCATGCCGGAGATCTTGATGTGTTGTGGATGTCCGGCGGCAACTTCCTCGATGTGATGCCTGATCCGGTTCGCGTGAAGACCGCACTGGATCGGGTGCCGTTGCGGATCCATCAGGACGTCGTGGTGACCTCACAGATGCTCGTGGACGGCGAAGACGTGCTGCTTCTTCCGGTGCGGACCCGTTACGAGCAGGAAGGCGGCGGTACGTCCACCACCACGGAACGCCGGATCGCCTTTTCGCCCGAGATTCCGCGCCAGGTCGGCGAGGCTCGTTCAGAGTGGAGGTTGTTTGCCGATATCGCCCGGGAGGCCGCACCCGCTCGCGCTTGCGAGCTGTTGTGGTCCACAAACCGGGTCTTGCGCCAGGAAATCGCAGACGTGGTTCCCGCCTACGCGGGAATTGAGAACCTTGCCGACACCGGAGATTCGGTGCAGTGGGGAGGTCGGCACCTTTGCGCCGACGGCGCCTTCCCCACAGCGTCCGGCCGAGGTCACTTCAGCTTGGTGGAAGCCCCGACCAGCATGGTTCCCGACGGATTGTTCCGGGTGACAACCCGGCGGGGAAAGCAGTTCAACTCGATCCTCTGGGGCGACTCCGACCCACTCACGGGCACACATCGTGATGCAGTGTTCATGTCGGCGGATGACGCCTATCCGCTCGACCTCCGTGAGGGAGATCGGGTGATGCTCGAATCGACCACCGGTTCCTTTGCAGGAACGGTTCACCTTGCCGAGCTGCGGGCTGGGTCCTTGCAGGTCTTCTGGCCCGAGGGAAACGTGTTGATTCCGGCCGGGGCCGGCCAACGCGACACGGAATCCGGGATACCTGACTATCAAGCCCTCGTCACGATCCGACAGACTTGAGCCATGGCCGACGATCTTGTTGTGAGCGACGGACTGACCATCGCCGGATCGGAGCTTTCCGAGAAGTTCAGTTCCTCGGGTGGCCCTGGAGGCCAGCACGCGAACCGTTCGAGCACCAGGGTGGAACTGACCTTCGACGTCGTGCAGAGCAAGTCGCTGTCGGATCATCAACGCCGGCGAATCATCGACCGGTTCGGCGCAGAGGTGAGGGTGGTGGCCGACGCCCACAGATCGCAGACCAGAAACCGCGCCGCAGCCCGGGAACGTCTGGCGGAGAAGTTGTCGTCGTCGCTGGTCACGCAGAAAAGGCGACGTGACACGAAACCATCGCGGGGCGCGCAGAAACGGCGCCTCAATCAGAAGAGGCAGCGGTCAGAGCTGAAACAGCAGCGCCGGAAACCAATTGCCGACTGAAGCGATCCTGAGAGAAACCAGAAAGTGATTCCAGACATGTCAGAAGATGTACCCCTCGAGCCATCGACACCTTCGACCGGATTGGCCGTGATGCACCTGTTCTTCAAGGTGGACACTCCGACCCGCAGATCCGAGGTGCACACCGGGGCAGTCGCTCGTGCCATGGCGGCGGCCCGCTCCAGAGGTGATCAGGTGGTAACGGCGGTGATACTCGGCCACAAGGCGGACCTTGCGGTCATGGCCCTGTCGGAAGATCAGTGGTCCCTTCGCAGGCTGCAATCCGGACTCACCGGTTCAGGTCTGGACCTCGTGGATTCCTATGTTTCGCTGACCGAGCTGTCGGAGTACGCGGCCGGAGTCCCCGAGGAAATGAAGCAGGCCCGCCTGAATCCCCAGCTTCCACCCGAGGGCAAACCAGCGTTCTGTTTCTACCCGATGTCCAAACGACGCAACGTGGGAGCCAACTGGTACAGCGAGGAATACGATCGGCGCAAGGAGCTGATGCTCGAACACGGTGCTTCGGGCAGGAAGTTCGCAGGTCGGGTTCTTCAGGTGGTAACTGGTTCCACTGGCCTGGATTCACACGAATGGGGTGTCACTCTCTTCGGCGTGAACCCTGATGACATCAAGGACGTCGTCTACACATTGAGATTCGACGAGGCTTCGGCGGTATACGGTGAATTCGGTCAGTTCTATGTAGGTATGGTTTGTGAGCCCGAAGTAGCTCTCAGGGAGCTGATTGGGGCGTAACCGAACGGCCCGCCACCGGAAACACTCTGGAAACACGTGGTTTCTAGCCTCACTGACATCAACAAGGGAGCAACGCTATGAAATTGGTTACCGCGATCATCAAGCCCTTCAAGCTCGACGACGTCAAAGAGGCCCTCAAGTCTGCTGGTGTCGTTGGTCTGACGGTTACCGAGGTACGTGGGTTCGGCCGTCAGGGCGGTCACACTGAGACGTACCGGGGTACTGAATACCAGGTCGACTTCCTTCCCAAGGTGAAGGTCGAGGCCGTGGTTGACGACGCCGACGCCGGATCCGTGGTGGACACCATCGTCAACTCCGCCAACACCGACAAGATCGGTGACGGCAAGGTTTGGGTCACGTCAGTGGACGAAGTGGTGCGCATCCGCACCGGTGAACGAGGCGGCGACGCCATATAACGCCGAATCAGGTCAGCGCCGTCCCCCTCGGAATCGTCCGTGGGTGGGCGGCGCTGCCATGATCGGATCCCTGTGGTTCCCCCAGCGCTCACACGCAACGCGATGTTCGAGGACAGGTCGCTTCAAGGCCTGTCGTATTGTTCTGCCCACACAGACCTGATCGAGTCGTGGCTTGCAGAACTGTGGACTGATGCAACTGAAGGCGAAGATGCCCAGACCATGGCACTCGTGGCTATCGGAGGCCAGGGGCGCCGCGAAGTTGCGCCCTACTCAGACCTCGATCTCCTGCTCCTGACGACCAAGGGTGTCACCGCCGAGGTGGTGGCGGAGAAACTCTGGTACCCGATCTGGGACGCCGGCCTGAAGCTTGGTCACTCCGTGCGGACGGTACGCGACACTCTCAGTCTCGCCGGTGAGGACCTGGAGACGGCCACCTCGCTGCTCAGTGCCCGCCACTTGAACGGCAATCCCGAACTCACTGCCGAGTTGGCCGAAAAGGCAACGGGCAATTGGCGAAAGAAGGGTCGCAAGTGGTTGGCAGAATTGTCCGAGTCCGTGGCAACTCGACACGCCTCGAGTTCCGAGGTTGCCTTCGCCCTCGAACCGGATCTGAAGTACGGCCGGGGTGGTTTGCGCGATGTCCATGCGCTCACCTGGGCGCAGGCGGCTGGTGCCGAACTGGCTCCCGAGGTTCATGAATCCCTGCTCGGACCCTATGCAGACCTGACCACATTCCGTGTTGAGTTGCATCGGACTCAGGCCAGGCCAGGTGACCGGCTCCTTCTCCAGGAGCAGGACAACGTGGCTTCGCGCCTTGGTTTCGAGGATGCCGATGCCCTGATGCGCGAAGTCGCTGCTGCCGGACGATCCGTCGCCTTCGCCAGTGACGAAGCCTGGTACGACATCAATGCCGCCCTCAGCGGTTCCTTCTTCGGTCGATTCAAGCAGGTCCGCGTGATCGAGGCAGGAATGGCTCTTGCCGGCGGCAGAGTCGAAATGTCGTCCGAGTCCATGGCGGAAGATCCCTTTGCATCCCTGAGGTTGGCGCGTGCTGCGACTGCCGAGGGTGGCCGAATCTCCACTGAGGCCCTGGAAAACCTCAGCGGTACCCCGGACCCTCCCGATCCGTGGCCGTCAGAGGCAAGAGACCTTTTCACCGACCTGCTCCTCACCGGTCCAGCGGCCATCGATGTGATCGAAACTCTCGATCAGGCCGGGCAGTGGGAGCGGCTGATTCCTGAGTGGACGCCGACGAAAAGCCGTCCACAACGCAACGCATACCATCGTTTCACCGTTGATCGGCACCTTCTGGAAACCGTGGCGGGCGCCGCGGGACTTGCTCACCGGGTCCACCGGCCGGACCTGCTCGTGATGGGAGCGCTGTTCCACGACCTCGCCAAGGCCTATCCGGAGCTGGGGGACCACTCCGAGGCAGGCGCTGAAATGGTTGAGGTGATCGCCAGGCGAATGGGATTTGTTCCCGAAGACGTGTCGACGATTTCCGAGATGGTGCGACTTCACCTCTTGTTCCCTGACATCGCCACACGACGGGATCTGTCGGACCCGTCCACGATCAACATGGTTGCCTCGAAACTGTCGGGTCCCGAGATGGTGGCGCTGCTTGCTGCGCTCACCGAGGCCGACAGCATCGCCACAGGTCCGTCACTCTGGTCGCCGTGGAAGGCAGACCTGATCGAGTTGTTGGCACATCGCACGAGTGACGTTCTGGGCGGTGTCGGGGAAGCGACTCCGGTTGCCCTCGGCCAGTTCCCGCGCCCTGCTCAACGGGCGTTGCTCGACAGCGACGGCGTGGAGATGATCACCGAGGGTGACCGGGTCACCATCTGCTGCAAGGACCGAGCGGGAGTTTTCTATCGTGCCGCCGGGGCGTTGGTGCTTCACGGCCTGGACGTGGTGGAAGCCAACATCTACTCCGAGCGCGGACGCGCTCTGGACGAGTTCAAGGTCCGCGCGGGAACCTCCGGGGCAGTCCCCTGGGATCGTGTCTCAGCTGACATGGAGAAAGCATTGAACGGACGTCTGGCCCTTCATTCGAGGGTTGACGAGCGGGTCCGCAGTCATATGCAGCGAAAGGGCGGCACGGTCCACCAACTTCCGCCCACCGTACGCTTCGACAACGAGTCGAGTTCCACTTCCACGGTGATCGAACTGGTCGGACCGGACAGCCCCGGATTGCTCTACCGGGTGGCCCGATCACTGGCTGAGTTCCATCTGAGTGTTACCGGCGCGCGGATCCAGACACTGGGTGACGATGTGATCGACGCCATGTACGTCAGCCCGGAGGACGGCGACAAGGTGGATGACCCGGGCCTGCAGTCCGAGATCGAACGGGCGCTCCTCCACGCCCTTGAAGTTCCCGCCCAACCGCTAGGTTGAGCGGCCATGAGGTGTGAACAGCGATGAAGGTCGAGGTGTGTACCGAGGTCGGTGACGACTTGGTGGAGGCAATGGCCCGTTTGGTGCCACAACTCTCGTCCTCATCACCGCCGCCCACGGCCGGACAACTCCAGGAAATCGTGGACCATGATGCCTGCTACCTGCTCGTGGCGACCGAGGACAACACTTTCATGGGGTCGATGACACTTGTGGTTTTCCCGATCCCGACCGGAATCCGGGCGTGGATCGAAGATGTGGTGGTCGACGAGTCAGCCCGCGGCAAGGGTGTTGGCGCAGCCCTCAACACGGAAGCCATTTCGTTGGCGCAGAAACTTGGAGCCAAATCCATAGACCTGACGTCGCGCCCGAGCCGTGAAGCAGCCAATCGGCTCTATCAGCGACTGGGATTCGAGAAGCGCGAATCCAGCGTCTATCGCTTCATGGGGTGATTCTGGCCTCAGGACTCGATTCTGAAGATTCCTGAAGGAGTGAGCACCAGTGGGTTCCCTTGCTCGTCGGCATTGATCGAGATCACCTCGTCGAGCTGTAGTCCAGTATCCGCAGCGGCGCCGTCGCGGCCAAGAACCCGGATTCGGCCGTCGCAATAATCCGAGTAGACGTACAGCCCATGCAGCGGACTGCCATCGGCTCTGACCACGTAACCCCCGGAAATGGAGCAACGACCGTCATCGTGTGAGTAGACGTGCACCGGGTCGATCCTCGGGGCATCGTCATCCGGCCAGTCTGCCGTGGGGCCGGCCTCGGCGAACTCTTCGATGCCCTCCAGACGGTCCCATCCCAAGTCACTTCCGCCTCCCGATCCGGCGGGGATCACGGTGATCTCTTCCCATCGATTTTGTCCGACATCCGCGACCCAGAGGTCACCGGAGGGTTCGTCGAAGCTGATTCGCCACGGATTCCGGGTGCCCCTCATCCATACGTGCGAGTCGTACGGGTTGTCGGCTGGTCGGGCATCGGCGGAGTCAGGATCGAGTCGGAGGATCTTGCCCAGGTTCGTGTCGAGGTTCTGTGCTCG
>JAUXGW010000133.1 GCA_030621865.1 Actinomycetes bacterium | reverse complement strand
GACGGAGAGATTGGCGGAACGGTGAACGAATGGTCGTGGTCCTACGAGGACTACATCCCGAGTCAGGAAGGCCAGCGGGAGGCGTTGTGCACTCTGGGTAATGGCTACGTGGCCACGCGGGGTGCGCTGGAGGAATGCCACGCCGACGACGCCCACTATCCCGGCACCTATCTGGCCGGAATATACAACAGGTTGACCACGGAGGTGTCGGGCCGCGATGTGGTCAACGAGGCCCTCGTGAACGCACCCAACTGGCTGCCGATGCGGTTCCGCATCGAAGGAGGTGAGTGGTTCTCACCTGATTCGGACACCGTGGATGACCATCACCTGGAGCTCGACCTGCACCGTGCTGTACTCACTCGCCGCAGCGTGCTGACCGATGGAGACGGACGACGGCTGGCCGTCACCACAAGGCGATTCGTCAGCCTTTCGGATCCCCACACCCTCGCGCTCGAGACCACCTATCTGCCCATGAACTTCTCAGGTGCAGTGGAAATCGAGTCAGCCCTTGACGGCACCGTGGAGAACACTGGCGTTGACCGATACAACTCCCTCGACACGAATCATCTGGAGCACGTCAACTCGGAAGTCTTCCCCGATGAGATGATGCTGCTCGAGGTGCGCACCAACGACTCGGGGATCACCATCGCCGAAGTGGCGCGGACGCGCCTCATTTCGGACGGCGAGCCACTGGACTGCAGACGCACTTCGAGCACCGGGCATCGCCATGTGAGCCAGATCCTTTCCCTTGACGTCGCCGAAGGCCAGGAGATGATCGTGGACAAGATCGTGTCCATCTATACGTCTCGCGACCAAGGCATCTATTCCCCTTCGGACGCCGCGATCAGAACTACCCAGATCGCACCCGGCTTCGACGACTTGCTGGAGCGGCACATCACCTCCTGGGCACACGCCTGGAATCGCAGCCGGATCACCCTGAGAGGGGACGTCGGGCACACCGCCCGCATCCTCAACCTGCACATCTTCCACCTGTTGGCCACGGTGTCGAAGAACACCACCGAACTCGACGTAGGCGTTCCAGCGCGCGGGTTGCATGGTGAGGCCTACCGCGGCCACATCTTCTGGGATGAGCTGTTCATCTTCCCGTTCCTGACCCTTCGGGTCCCTGAACTCACCCGAGCGCTCCTGCGCTACCGGGCGCGCCGAATGGATCAGGCGCGAGAGGCAGCGGCGGCAGCCGGATACGACGGCGCCATGTTTCCCTGGCAATCAGGAAGCGACGGGCGGGAAGAAACCCAGACCCTGCACCTCAATCCTGATTCCGGCCACTGGCTGCCCGACGCTTCGCACCTGCAGCGCCACATGAACGCCGCAGTGGTGCTCAATGTGTGGCGCTACTGGCAGGCCACCACCGACTTGGAGTTCATGCGCTTCTGGGGCGCCGAGATGGTGCTCGACATTGCCCGGTTCTGGGCGAGCGCGAGCACGTACAATCACGCCCTCGACCGCTACGAGATCAAGGGAGTGATGGGTCCCGACGAGTACCACGAGGGATACCCCGACCGCGACGAACCCGGTCTCGACAACAACGCCTACACCAACGTGATGGCCGTGTGGTGCCTCTGCAGGGCCCTGGACGTGCTCGAAATCCTTCCGAGCTCGCGCCGCATCGAACTCACCGAGAAGCTCGGTCTCACGCACGAGGAACTGGACCGCTGGGGCGACATCAGCCGCAAGATGCGACTCTGCTTCCACGGTGACGGCATCATCAGCCAGTTCGAGGGATATGACGAGCTCGAGGAGCTCGACTGGGCCGGATACACCGAGCGCTACGGCAACATCGGGCGCCTCGACCGCATCCTCGAGGCAGAAGGCGACTCAACCAACAAGTACAAGTTGGCGAAGCAGGCCGACACGTTGATGCTCTTCTACCTGCTCACCTCTGCGGAACTCGCTGATCTGTGGGACCGGCTCGGTTACGAACGTGACGCCGACATGATCCCGCGAAATGTCAGGTACTACGAGAATCGCACCTCGCATGGCTCAACGTTGTCAGTCATGGTGCATGCGTGGCTGCACAGCCGACTGGACCGAAGCAGGTCGTGGGAATTGTTTCGTGATGCCTTGGATTCGGACATCAATGACGTGCAAGGCGGTACAACCCGCGAAGGCATCCATCTGGGCGCGATGGCCGGCACGGTGGACCTCATCCAGCGCTGCTACGGCGGCATCGAGACCCGTGAAGACGTGCTCTTCATCAACCCGAGCCTGCCTGACGAACTGCATGAACTGCGGTTCACGATCAACTACCGGCGCCAGTCCATCGAACTCCAGATCAGCCACGAACACATCTGCGTGCGACTGGCAAAGGACACTGGCCAGGTCGCCCCTGTGGCACTCGATGTTCTAGGTGAATACACGGTGCTGGAACCCGGTGACACGTTCGAAATGCGTGTCACCTGAGCGCTGCCGGCCGGCCGGTTCCACTTGAACCAGGCAACCCGGTTCCACTTGAACCAGGCAACACAGCCAGTTGCTGAATGACACAGCCAGTTGCTGGATTATTTTGCCGAAAGACCCATTCCCGACGACCTGAGTCGGCTGGGTAGGAAAGAATGGGGGTGATGGATCGCCTCACCTCCATAGACGCCGAATTTCTCTATCTGGAAGACGGCATCTCCCACATGCACATCGCAGGAGCGTGTGTGTTCGGCGATCCCAAACCAACCCTGGAAGAGATAGAGCGCCTGGTCGCCAGCAAGCTCCCGACGATTCCCCGATACCGCCAGCGGATTCACCCGGTGCCTTTTGGACTCGGTCGACCAGTTTGGATCGATGATCCGCATTTCGACATCAAATACCATCTGCGGCGCGCCGGGTTGCCTGAACCTGGCGATGACACAACGTTCGCCGAACTGGTCGGCCAGTTGATGTCTCAGCCCCTCGAGAGGGACCGGCCGCTGTGGGAGATCACTCTCGTCGAAGGACTCAGCGAGGATCGCTGGGCACTGGTGTTCAAGGTGCACCACTGCATGGTCGACGGAGTCTCCGGCGTCGGACTTCTGTCGGCGATCCTGGATCTCGACGTCGACGCTGCGCTACCGGCCGAAGAACCCTGGACTCCCCAACCCGCCCCCGGCGGTCCCTGGTTCGTCCTCGACGCCTGGTGGGGTCTGACCCAGGACGCCGTCAGCTCCGTCTCCGGTCTGCCCCACGCAATCGCCAACCCGGTGGAATCGGCCCAGAGCCTGCTCGAAGTGGGCCGTGGCATGTGGAACTTCGTGCCCGGATTGAGCAGTACCCCCGCCACATCCATCGACGGAAGAATTGGCCCTTCCCGGAGCTGGGCTTTTTCCTCCACTGACCTCGGCGACGTGAAAAAAATCGGAAAGCTGCATGGTGGAACCGTCAACGACGTCGTCCTCGCCGCGGTCGCAGCAGGACACCGGGAACTGTTGTTGTCGCGAAACGAAGATCCTGCCGAACTCGTCATCAGAACGCTCGTGCCGGTTTCGACTCGCAAAGCGGACGAACTGGGCGTGCCGGACAATCGCGTGACGGCGATGCTCTACGACCTGCCTGTTGACGAGCCGGACCCGGTCATCCGACTGCAACGGGTGCACGAAGAGATGGATGTGCTGAAAGCCGCCCATATGGCCGAAGCAGGCGACGTCGTGATGCACCTCCTCGACTTGGCGCCGCCCATGATCGTGGGAACTGTGAGCAAGCTGGCCGAACGCGTCATGCAGGAGAATCCCCAACATTCGGTGAACACCGTCACCACCAACGTTCCGGGACCCCAGTTTCCCTTGTATTGCTTGGGACGCGAGATGCTGGATTACCTGCCGTTCGGTCCGATCGCTCACGGGATACGAATCTGCACCGCGATTCTCTCCTACAACGGCAAGTTGACATTCGGCGTTACTGGCGACCGGGCGACGATGCCCGACGTCGATGTGCTGGCAGGAGCCATCCCCGCTGCGGTCGAGGATCTGCTCCAGGCGCAACCGAGCTGAATCGAACCACTCGTGGAGTGGAGCCGGCCCGCCGCGGTCGGGGTGCTGGGCCTGCTGTTCGTGTCGGCATGCCTGCTGGCTGTCGCCCCGTTCGTGATGCCCGAGAGTTATTCCGTGCTCGACTCCACTCAGTAGCCGGCTGTGCAAGTTCGCGCCGGTAACATGCGGCGATGAGTGCCGCCCGCCCCAACATTCTGCTGATCATGACCGACGAGGAGCGGTACACACCCCCGTACGAGCGTGACTCGTTGGCCGGGTTCCGGGCGAAGCACATGCCGGCACGTGCCGGCCTTGCGGCGCGCGGGATCGAACTGCACCGCCACTACGCCGGCTCAACGGCCTGCATTCCGAGTCGGGCCACCCTGTTCACGGGTCAGTACCCGTCTTTGCACGGAGTCAAGAACACCGACGGTCTGGCGAAGTCCGCTGATGATCCCCAGATGTTGTGGCTGGATCCGGATGAGGTGCCAACACTCGGCGACTGGTTCCGTGCTGCCGGCTATCAGACGCATTACCGGGGCAAATGGCACGTCTCCAACGCTGACCTACCACTGACCGGCACCAAGAAGTCATTCCTCACGAACACACGAGCGGGCGAAGTCATCGAGGAGGCCGTGGCCGCGTACGAGACAGCTGACCGCCTGGAACCCTGGGGCTTCTCGGGGTGGATCGGACCTGATCCCCACGGGATCGCACCGGCGAACACTGGCTTGATCCGCGATGGACTCACCGCCGATCAGGTAACCACCCTTTTCGCCAATCTGGCGGATGCACCCGAGGGATCCGATCCGTGGCTGACAGTTGCCTCATTCGTGAATCCCCATGACATCAGCTTCACGGGGATGGGGTGGGAAATGGCGGGATTCCCTCCCGTGCCGGACTGGGTGCCGTCGATAGCGGAGGCACCATCACAGGCCGACTCACTGGCAGACCGCCCGCGATGCCAGGAAGAGTTCCGCAAGGTCTGGGGCGAGATTCTGTATCCGCAACCGGCGGACGAGAACTATCGCCGCCTCTACCACTGGCTCCTTGCCCTGGTCGACGAGGAGATCACGAAGATCCTGACGTCGCTGGGGGACAACGGTCTGGCGGACAACACGATTGTGGTGTTCACCTCCGATCACGGCGACCTGCTCGGCGCCCACGGGGGCCTCCAGCAGAAGTGGCACAACGCGTATGAGGAAGCTGTCCATGTGCCGCTGGTGTTTGCAGGGCCGAGCATCGAGCAGCTCCCGAATGGCGTGACCGAATCCACGAGCCACGTTGATCTCCTGCCGACGCTGTTGGGTCTGATCGGCAGCGACCCCGAAGACCTGATCACGGACGTTGGGGCGACACACACCGAGGCTCATGCCCCCGTCGGGCGAGATCTGTCCGGGTGGCTCACCGGGAGCGCGAAGCCGGATCACGGCGATCCCGTTTACTTCATGACCGAGGATCAGATCTCCCGGGGCCTGATCACCAAGGGAATTGTGAGCGGTGAAGCGTTCAAACCAGTCGGGCCGCCTTCAAGTGTCGAGTCCGTGATCGCGGAGGTCGACGGCACGTTGTGGAAACTGAATCACTACTACGACGCCGACGGGAAGACCGGCGACGAAGAGTGGGAACTCCATGACCTGAGCTCGGATCCCGAAGAGCGCACCGACCGCTCGGGGGACACCGACGCTCCGCTCGACCGGCTCCGCGATTTGCTCCTGACAGAGCGCTCAACGAAACGCCTCGAGCCAGTCAGCCGCAAGACACCGGGTCCGCTCCGGCCCCCTGCCATCGATCCGCAGCCGCAAACGGGCGGGTAGATAACGTCTGGGCGTGACAACAACTGGCACTCCCATCCCCGACGGCGGCAACCCGGCGTTCGACCGCCCCGAAGTCCAGCAGGCGTTCGCCACACCCGACACCCAATCGGCCATGTCGGTGGGCGGCGTAACCGTCAAGACGCTGCTGTTCTTGATTGTGCTGGTGCTCGCCGGCATGTTCGGGTGGAACGCCACGGTTGACCCCGCATCAGCCGACGCAGCAGGTGGCTACGGATCGGTCACCATCTCTGTTCCGCCCGGATTCTGGTTGGCATCGTTTGCTGCCTTCGGAGCCGGCATCTACACCGCCATCAATCCCCGGGCTGCCATGGTCAGCGGCCTCATCTATGCACTTCTCGAGGGATACATCCTGGGATCGATCTCGGCCATGTTCGATGCCCAGACCGAAGGGATCGTGGGTGCGGCCATCCTGGCGACGGTCTGTGTGTTCTTCGTGTCCCTGGTGCTGTACGCAACACGGATTGTGAAGCCGACTGCGAAGATGGCATTTGGCGTCACTGCGGCTCTGGGTGGCCTCGCGTTGCTCTATTTCTTCGTGTGGATACTGGCCATTTTCGACGTGAGCTTCCTCTACTCCGAGGAGTTCCGCACAGTGGGCCTGATCATCACGATCATCGCCGTGGTGCTGGCTGCACTGACACTCACACTCAACTTCGCAGCGATCGAAGCCGGAGTGAACACTGGCGCCCCGAAATGGCTGGAGTGGTACAGCGCGTATGGGTTGATGGTGACCCTCATCTGGCTGTACCTGATGCTGCTGCGCCTCCTCGCCATCCTCAACCGCAACTGAGCCTGCGCAACTTGGTTTGGTTGACCTTCACCGGGGCCAAATTCCGGACGCGAAGCTCAAGCCGACTCAACCGCCCACAACCTGAGAAGACCGGTCCGGGTTGTCCATTCGGGTGTGAGCCTGACCACCCTGATGTTGCGACTGGTCCGATCCACGTAGGTGTGCATCTGCGGGATCGTTTCCGCAATCGCATCCCACAAGTGAGCCTTCTCTTCATCCGTGAGCAGAACAGCGGTGACCTTCTTCGTTTCGACCCGCAGCTGCACGGTGGCCTCACCGGCAGCCTCCAGGTTGTATCTCCAGGCGGGATGGTGTTCCTGGCCCATGGCACTCGCTACCACCAGATATGAGCCATCGTCTTCGTGGTAAGCAAGCTGCACGGTGCGTGGCTTGCCGCTCTTTCGTCCAACAGTCGCCATCGACAGCATCGGC
>JAUXGW010000372.1 GCA_030621865.1 Actinomycetes bacterium | reverse complement strand
CAGCCCCTCAGGCGCCTTCGCAGTCATCGTAAACTGACTGGATGTTGTCCGGTATCTCGATGTCGGAATCATCTTCGACCTCGGACTGGGCTACTTCGAACTCCTTGGCCTCATCGAACGGAATCTTCTCTTCGAGACCCTCGTAGACGCAGTCGCAATAACTTTCGGAAGCCAATTTCTCTCCCCCGTTCGGAACTTCGCCGTTTTCGTCCAGGCCTGTGCACCCCAGCATGAAGTTCTCGCGATAGGCATCGCCGTACTCGCTTGGATCCCGCTCAACACCGCAGGCAGCGGCCAGAGGAATCAGGCACAGGATGGCCAACAAATAACGGATCCGATTTCGCACGCGGCTGGGCGATGACATTCGCGGAAGTACTCCTTGTAGGGGATTCACGAAACGGTAGCGTCCGGAACCCCTCCGGAACCATGTGGGTCGTTCCGAGACGCTTTGCTGGAAGTCAGCGGATGCTTGTGTCGCCACCAGAGGAAGGTGAAAATTCCGAGGAACACCTGCGGGAAGTACGACAACGCCCGCCAGACCAGGTCAGCGGCCAGAGCCTGATTTTCGTCAGCTCCCATGCTGACCATCAGCCCCACGAGGGCTGCGTCAACGGTCCCCAACCCGCCCGGGGTGATCGGAATGAAGCCGGCCAGACGAGCCATGGCGAATGCAGCGAACAGCTCAGCTGGATTCAGTCCTCCGTCAGAGCCCGCAATGGCATAGAAGGCCACCGCCAGAATCGAGAACTGACACAGCTGCTGCGCCGTGCTGGTGACCGTCAGTTTCTGCCATGCGGTTTCGACCAGCACGGCGATCGTTTCGCGGAGCTTCACGAGCGCATCGGTGGCAATCTTCGGATCTGCGGACGGCCTGAATCGCAGAACCAACCAGTCGCCCCATCCACCCATCTTGTGAGCCCATTCGTCGCTCCTCAACACCACTGCGAGGGCACCGATCAAGAGTCCGAGGATCACGATCCCGGCCACGGCCGCCAACGCCAGTTGGGCTGTGACATTGCCGGTGAGGACGAGCATCACCAAGCCCAGAACGGGCAGACCGAGTGTGACCATCAGGTTCCAGATGCTGGTGGCGGCGATGGCGGTCGTCGTTTCGGCCGGACCGAATTTGTAGCCACTCAACATCGCGTACTGAATGCCGAGGCCGAAAGCTCCACCGGCGGGAATGACATTGGAAATCATGAAGGATGTCTGGCGAACCACGAAGGCCGGTCTGTACGCGATTCCCGGCAATGCAGCCTGATAGGGCAGGACGTAGACGACGATGTTGATGATCGTGACGGCCGCCAGCGCCACCAGGGCACCCACCGACATGTTCTGTATGGATTTCCAGGCTGCTCCGTAGTCGGCGAACTTGGGGAATATCCCGAGAAACACAAACGCCAGCACAGCGATTGTGAGGATGCCGCCGAGGATCTGCTTGGTCAGGTCCAGCCCGGAACCTTGTTCGGGAATCTCATCGGGGACGATCCCGGAATCGGCGGTGTCATCGACTTCCCCTTGAGGATCTGGCCGGGAGGAATCTGCACCGGAACCAGTCTCGGGGTTGGTATTCTCTGACTCCGCCACGGTTACAACCTAGGGCCGCCGGCCAACAACGATGCAGCCGGCGACAAATACTCGGTCACCGGGTGGACAGTCACCAGTTGGATGTGAGCGCGGATCGTCACACCCCGGCGATCTCGATTGCGCGGCTGAACACCGAGTCGAGCATCTCCTCGGTGAGTCGGCCCGTGAAAGTGTTCTGCTGGCTCACGTGATAGCTCCCGATCAGCATTCGCCCCTCCGGGAGTTCGGCTTCCACACCGTGAGCGAACTTCGGGGGCTTGGTCAGTCCGAGTGCCCGAGCGGTCTGCAGAT